>DAORIL010000214.1:0-9622 GCA_035438525.1 Pyrinomonadaceae bacterium | reverse complement strand
CTGCGCCCGTATTTTCAGCAAGTTTATCGTCAAGACGCGACATTTCGAGCTTTTGGCGAGTGGTCCGAATTTGTTCGATTAAGGCTTTTTCTTTTTCCCACTGCTCTTTTAATTTTGCCAAATTTTCTTCTTCTTTCGCGCGTTTTTCTTTTAACTCTTCCAGCCGTTCATCGTGTTTTCCGCCTGTTACTTGTTCGCGTTCGAGTGAATTAATTTCGCTGGTCCAGTGTTGAATGCGGCGGGTTGCGTCTTCGACTGAGCCGGGTGTCGCGCCTTGTTGAATAGCAACTTTCGCACAAGCCGTATCCAGAACAGAAACCGATTTATCAGGCAGTTGACGACCTGTGATGTAGCGATGCGAAAGTTTAACGCAATCAACAATCGCTTCGTCCAAAATGCGGACGTTGTGATGCTCTTCCATTTTGGTCAACAGTCCGCGCATCATCGCAATACCTTTTTCTTCGTCAGGTTCTTCGACTTTAACGACTTGGAAACGACGGGCGAGGGCAGCATCTTTTTCAAAATATTTTTTATATTCAGCCCAAGTTGTGGCGGCAATTGTTCGCAATTCGCCTCTCGCAAGTGCCGGTTTGAGCAAGTTTGCCGCGTCATTTTGTCCAGCTGCGCCGCCAGCTCCGATCATCGTGTGGGCTTCATCAATGAACAAAATAATCGGAGTTGGTGAAGATTTTACTTCATTGATAACATCCTTGAGACGATTTTCAAATTCGCCTTTGACCGATGCCCCGGCTTGCAATAAACCTAAATCAAGCGTCCGCACAATGACATTACGAAGCGGTTCGGGAACATCACCTTCGGCAATGCGGAGCGCAAAACCTTCGACCACGGCAGTTTTACCGACACCTGCTTCACCTGTCAAAATCGGATTGTTTTGACGGCGGCGGGTTAAAATATCAACGATTTGGCGGACTTCAAAATCGCGTCCCAGAATCGGGTCAATTTTTCCGGCTCTGGCTTTAGCCGTTAAATCTTCGGTGTATTGGTCAAGGGCTTTGGTTTTTCCGCCGCCGCCTGCTACGGGCGAACCGTCTTTACTGCTCGAGGTTTCGCCAAGCTTGACTGCTTCGGAGGCTTCGGCGGAACCTGCCGTGACGGTTTCTAATTCTTTAGCCAACGTTTCGGGCGAAATATGCGAAAATTCTCTGGAAATATCTTTGGCAATGCGAGCAAATTTGTCGCTCAGTAAAGCTAAGAGAAAATGTCCTGAGCGGACTTTGCCTGCGCCGTGATTGACCGAAGCAATCAGCCAGGCATCTTGCAGTAAATCGGGAATTCGCGGCGAAATGTCGGGTCGATTTGAGTTTCCGGTTTTGAGACGATTCAAAGCGGTATCAACATCCTTGGTCACACGGTCAACATTGACCCCATATTGATGAAAAATCTTGAGCAAATCGGTGTTATCACTTTCAAGCAATTTTGCCAAGATATGTTCAATTTCAATATCGTAGTTTGTCCGCGAAAGACACAAACCCGCCGCATTATTAAAGGCTTCGTAACAAGTTTTGTTTAACCTGCCAATTAAAGATTTCAGATTTACATTCATTTCATTTGCTCCTTAAAGAATTTTCTAATTTGATTGCGTTATGGTCTTTGACCTTTGATTTTTGACCTTTGATTTTCCCTGTCAATTTTGACTAACATTATTCCAAGTGCAATAATGACAAGGGTTTGATTCACTTGCTGACGCGCGTGTTTCTGCCTGATATTTCAGTTTTGGCAATAATTTATTTCAACTAATCAAAGTTCAAAATCAAAAATCAAAGATCAATTTTTTATTTGTAAAACTACCTGATCATCATCTTTCTGAAACGGCTTCGTTTTCAAGAACGAAGTCCAACCAAGCATCGGACGGCGTTTAGCACGAGTCGTCAAAATACAACTCGGGACGTCTTTTGCTTTAAGTTTTAGTTGGACATCAAAATCAAATTCTCCGCTGTTCATAAAACGGACAATCGAAAGCATTGGTTTGTGCGCCGTTCCATTTGGAAGAAAGGCTTGGAACTGGTTAAAAGTCAACGCTCCAAACACAATCCGAAATTTTGATTGATAATCCCAAACCCGTGTTCCGACGATAGTATTTAGTCCAAGGGAACTGTTGGCAGTGCCAAGCCGGGTCATACTCTGTGCATCAAGCTCTAACCATTGACCGCTAAATTGTTGAATTTTTGCCTTAACTTGGAAATAATCGGCTAAAATTTGTTGTAATGCGCTGGCTGAATGCGGTTTTTGAGCAATTAATCCGCCGTATGGAATCAAACTTTCATCGTCCAAATCCATTCGACGGCGCAAACCGTGTGTGCCAAGTCCGAGAAAATCGAACAAATATTCGGTAAATTCATCTTTTCCACGTTCATATTGAATTGGAAACCGATATTTTTCCCAAGCCCGATAGAAAATTGAGACAGCGCGGTGCGTGAAAATGTCTAAAAACGCCCATAAAGTTGTGTCACCATAACGGGCACGTTCGACCACTAATTCGGTATAGTGCATCGGCAACGCTCCAACGATGCCAACCATCCCCATAAAATTAACGAACATCTCTAATTTTTGTTTGGTATCTTCTTCGCCTGTGATGTCTCTAATTTCGTGAAGTTCGCTAACAGGAAAATTTAATGAGACCTTAGTGCGGAATCTAACTACTTCATCTTGCGGGGTGACACTGCGTCCAACTGCCGTGCGGTCAGGATAAATTCTTTCCAGGAGTCGCACTGCCTGAAAAAAATCGAACTTATACGGCTCATCGAGAAGTTCGTGATTTAGGGGCTTTTTTTTGGACATAGTTTTTTCAGGATAAAAATGAATTATGACGGTTGAAAGTCAGAAATTCTTATTCACCCCTCATCGTTATCCTTATGCTTTTAATTTTGGTTATACCAAAATTTGATCGCCCGCGCGCGGCATCCATCGTTTTATTTCACCTTCGCGCTGTTTGCTTTTGATAACCAGTTGATTAAATGAATTTGACGAAACATAAATCCCAAAAAATCTTTCCAGAACTGAAGCGAACAGAAACATTCCGCTTCCAACAAATTCAGTTTCATCAAATTCGAGCGTAGTTTCGATTCCGCGCACAAAACCCGCTCCGGTTCGGTTGCCGATTTGGCGCACCACCTTTTTACTTTCAATTCCGGTAATTCCTAAAATTTGTTTTCGCGTCACGGAAGAATCATTGTAATTGTAAAGCTGTAAAATTTCCTGCAAGGCTTCCGGCACTCCGTTTTGATTTTCTAAAAGCGAAAGATGATTTAAGTTAAGATGCGAAATTAAACGCCAATGTGCGGCGCGTCTCTGTTGCGGACGCAAAGTCTCGGTTGGTTTGGTCAAACATCTGACTCTTGAAACCAAAGCAGTTCCTTCAACATCAAAATCATTTTCTTTGCCGCCAAAGGGAAGTTTTGCAGGTAAATCACGATTAGTGCAGGTAGTTCTGACGGTGATTACTTCTTCTGCCGGAACTCGCGGATTAAGGTTCGTATCCACCATTGTCAGAAACATTTCCGTTCCGTTATCATCCAAACGATCAGAAGCGCGTCGGGTTGCATACCAAAAAACTTTCTCCATTTGTTCGCCGTAAGCGTGCCGCAAGGAATAAAACGGCGAAAATTCCCGAATCACATTGGTGCGCGGATCAGAGGTGATCACATCGTCGATTGAATAAACTTCGGTCGTCAATTGGCGATGCACATCAGGAATCAGATGGTATTCAAATTTTTGTTGAGAAAGATAAATCGGGTCAGAGGTTTGCTTAAACAGATTAACAATCGGAGTGCATCCGAGCACAAAAGTGTCAACCGTAATCGGCGCCTGCGGCGGTCTGACATTTTTGAGCCGGATCACAATGTCAAAATGACTGCCGAATTTTTTTGCAATTGCCTGGTCAAGTCCGTAAACATCAAAAAATAAAAACTTATAAGGAAATGTAAAATATTCGGTCAAGAGACGATAGCCCGAAAATGAACGCTTGGAATAGGGCAGCATTCCTTCATCTTCATCAAAGCCGACTTGTTTAATGACATCAGGAGTCAACGTCACGGATTCAGGCAATTTTATCTGAAAATTAGACATTGAGGTCATTGTCTTATTAGTGATTGGCGGATCTTTAGGAAAAAATTCAACCGCGGTCGCGTGATTAAAAATTAATTCGTAGAGCGGATAAACGAGTTGTGCATCGCCATTTAAATAAAACCGCAAAAATTTGGGTGGTTCTTTAGTTTCGCCATCTTTGACTTCTGCCAGTTTTGAATCACCGTAACAGCGCATACTGATCCGCAATTGGGCATCGGTCATTATTCCTTGGGCGTTGGGCGGAGCCGACGATTCTAATCCTGCATCAATGACTTCCATCGGCAATAGTTGAACATCGTAACAGGTTTGGAAACGACACGGAGTTCCGTCAACCGGGCGCGAATACATTTTTGAATTGCGCGAAATTTTTTGAGCAGTCGTTATTTTATCGTTGAATGAACCGTAAAAAAACTGGGAAATCGCCATCGAAGGAATCGGGACGAGATAATGCGGATACAACACATTGAGAAATGATTCGGTGACTTCGGGTAATTCGTCATCAAGTTTGAGATTCACCCGGGCAGTCAAATAGGCGAATGCTTCAATCATTCGCTCAACGTGCGGATCTTCGATCTTTTCTTCGTCTAATTGTAGTCGGGAAGCGACCTTCGGGTATTTTTTGGCAAAATCTGCCCCCATTCTCCGAAGAAAAATAAGTTCGCGTTCGTAGTAACCTAAGAGTTCATCACGCATTGTTTAGTTGAAATGAGAAAACAAATTGAGGACAATTTTCAGTCCTCAATTTTTCATTTGTTTATATTTTAACTTTTATGTGAATATTGACAACTCTTTTTATCAATATTTCAATATTTCAATTTAAGTAACCATAAAAGGAGGCATTTCCGCCATTTTGACCGTCCATTTCTTGGAATCAGTGGCGGTATGCTCGGCAACTCTCGTTACCCAAGGCTCGGCATTAACCTCATCAAATTTTGTGCCGTAACCCATAATATTTTCAGCAATGCTCGGCGGTCCGCCAAATCCGTAACAACGATGTGAATTAGCACCGCCGGCAGACATATTATCGGCTGGGTTTCCGGCAATTGCCAGAGTGCAGGCGGCAACTTTCTTTAAAACGCCGATATGCGGCTGTCCAAGCGCGTGTCCGATTTCGTGGGGAATTGTGTAATGGGTGATGTTAGTCATATTACCTGCCGCATCGGGAATTGGAAAAACATGCGGAACTCCATCTAAAGAATCGTAAGTTAGTGCATCTGAACGAAACGCAGTGCTGTCTCCGGTCACTGTATCATCCAGTTTTGCTAACTTAATTCGTTTTTGGGCAAGTGCCGGGGTATTCCAAACCTGCACGAAAAGTTCGCATTTAACATTCGGGCGAAATTTGACATAACCTGCATTAATATCAAGTTCAGTAAAATCTTTGGGCGGAATTAACCAAAATTGATTATTCCACATATCAGATTGAGTAAATACTGTGTTCCGAAAAGCATACCATTCAAGGTCAGTCCACTCACGGATTTTGAATGGCGTAGGATTTAAAGAATTGCTAAAACTAGTAATTCCTGTCATCTTTTCAAAGTGTATTCCCAATCTAAGACGTAAAACGTGATTTTCACCCGCAGTTTTACTTACCGTAAATTCCGAATGAAAAGTATTTAGATTTTCTATTGATGTTTTTACCATTTCAACTCCTTTATTAAAATCTCCGAATTTAGTAAATATCAATGGAATCATCGAAACCAAATCCTAAATTTAATTATTGATGAATTGGTAACCTTAAAAATTCCATATATTTTACCTTTGCCTTATTTAATTTATGCCATTATTTTTCTTTGACCTCGAAATCTCCGCTTCCTAACTGCAAAACAGTATCAAACACAATGGGTTCAGGTGTTGGTTCAACATCCAGCCGCGCCTCAATTTTGAATTTTAGAACACGCTCCACATTACTTATCGGCTCAACCGAAATTTTAACGTCTAAAAATCTTGGTTCAAAAAACTTGATGGCATTTTCTAAAGATTTGATCAGTCGTTTATTTTCGTTGGGGTTGCGCGGAGTAAATCCCGTAAAATCAGGCAGTCCATAAAGTAAGACCGATTTTTGCACTTCTTCTAAAGTTTCGGGAATTTCGTAAGCCAGGTTGCGGGTATTCAAAAGCCATTCGAGATCGCGTTTGACAGATTGTTTTAACTCAGCTAATGAGCGTGAACGGGATTTGGGGGCTTCTTTCGTTTCTTTTGGTTCAAAATCAATCAAACGGTCAAGAACCGAAGGGATAATCCGAATTTCGTGGTCTGTTCTCGACATAATCAGAAATATCTTTGCAAAATTTAGTTTAAATTTTGCGGGGATTTTTTTATTTACCGATGAGTTTAATGCAAAGAGACAGCTGTTTCAAAGCTAAAAAGATTGATTATTACTTCAAATAATTGGGGCACATGCTTTAATCAATTCTAACTGGATCTTAATATCTTTATTTGTGTAACTTAGCATTAAAAACTTTTTTATTGTTTGGGAAAATAAAAATTTAAGTCTTTTTACCGTATTACTTTTATTTTCTCT
The DNA here is from genome assembly GCA_035438525.1 of Pyrinomonadaceae bacterium. Classification (GTDB taxonomy): domain Bacteria; phylum Acidobacteriota; class Blastocatellia; order Pyrinomonadales; family Pyrinomonadaceae; genus JAIBCC01. Next base: position 3,012 of record DAORIL010000214.1, on the reverse strand, counting down.
TTGAAGCATTTGAGCCTCGTTCTAAGTTAGCGTTTCGGCTAATTAAAACAGAGACTCAAATGGTTGAAGTTTAATTTGTTAGATAAGTAAATTTCACTTTTCTAGTGTGATTTATTAAACGCTATCTTTTTTGATTTTGGCTTTTTGATCCCAGCCTTTGCCGACAAATCCTTCCATGGTTCCGTCGATTTTTTGTTCGGCATATTCCATCACAACCGCAGCAAAGTTAAGCGAAATATTTTCGAGTGGAACTCCGCCTTCTCCGGTTCCGCCGGTTTGATATGAAGAAACCATCAAATCAAGGAAAGTAACTTTCAAATATTCTTGTTGTTCCGAACCGGCTTTGCGACAGGTCAAAACAGCCTTTGGAATGTGTTCGCCAGTGGCACTGAATTGCATCAAAACGTTTGAGCTTTTTTGCATGGTTTGGGTAAAGTGAAAGTCTTGCATACTAACTACGCCGGCACCGAGACCGCCACCGCCTGCTGCGGTTCCGCTGTTGCTGCAGCCCCATGACCATGACAAAACATCAATTTCACCACCGTGGACTGAATCTTTACTTTCTCCCGGAACACCTTCGATTTTTAAGAAAACATCTACTGCCATATTTTTTTTCTCCTTTATTTTTTTTGAATTCGTTTTGACGACTCAAATTTTTATGATTTATTGATTTAGAATTAACTACTTACTTTTCAAAATGACTTTTTTTCAGTTCATCTGAGCGGTTAATCTCGCTACATTTTGGAGACGAAAGTTAATTCCGTTTTTGCCGAACTTTAGAAAAAAAATTTTAAGGTTAAATAAAAATTGGCTATTTAACCTTAAAATTGTTGATTTTAGCCTTTTGCCGGCGGCGGTAAATCTGCCACTAAGCGCAAAGAAACTGAAAGTTCATCGAGTTGGAAGTGCGGTTTTAAGAATGCTACCGAACGATAGCAGCCCGGTTTGCCCGGAATCTCGACCACATCTATTCGTGCATCGCGTAACGGACGTTTTGCTTTAGCATCTGCCGAAGCTGAATCGTCCGGTGTTACATACTGAGCAATCCATTTGTTCAGGAAACGTTGACAATCGTTCTTTGACATAAAACTACCGACTTTATCGCGCATCATTGATTTCAAATAGTGTGCAAATCGGGAAACGGCAAAGATATATTGTAATTGGGTTGAAAGCCGTGCGTTGGCATTGGCGGCATCCGAATCGTATTTCTTGGCTTTATTACAAGATTGAGTAGCGAAAAATGCGGCGTAGTCGGTGCCTTTGCAATGAACCAGCGGAATAAATCCATTATCGGAAAATTCTTTTTCACGACGGTCGGTAATTGCCACTTCGGTTGGACATTTCATTGCGACTTCGCCTTCATCGGTTTCAAAAGTATGTGTCGGTAACCCATCTACCAAACCACCGCCTTCGACTCCGCGAATGGCAACACACCATCCGTGCATCGAAAAGGCTTCGGTCAGTCGCACGCCGAGCGCATACGCGGCATTGCTCCACAAATATTTTTTGTGGTCGGTTCCGTCAACATCTTCTTCAAAGTTAAAAGTTTCAGTCGGTTTGGTTGCTGCGCCGTAGGGCTCACGTCCGAGAACGTGCGGCAAGGTCAGACCAACATAACGTGAATCTTCGGATTCGCGGAAACTGCGCCATTTAGCATATTCCGTGCGGTCAAAGATTTTTGAAACGTCACGAACTTCGGTCATTTCGCCAAAAGTATCCCAACCAAACATATTGGCGGAAGCTGCGCTCAAAAATGGAGCATGGGCAGCGGCGGCAACTTGCGAAAGTTTTTCTAAAAGTGCTAAATCCTGCGGATGGTTACCGAATTCAAAGTCACCGATCAAGGCTCCGTAAGGCGCGCCACCGAAGGTTCCGTATTCTTCTTCGTAGATTTTTTTGAAAAGTGCTGATTGATCGAATTCAAGTGCACGTTCAAAATCTTTGACGAGTTCTTTTTTGGAAGCGTTCATCACCCGGATTTTTAACTGTGTGCCGGTCAAACTATTGCTTACCAAATGATGCAGACCGCGCCACGAGCCTTCCAATTTTTGGAATTCTTCCTGGTGCATAATTTCGTTTAATTGGGATGACAGCAATCGATCAATTTCGGCGATCCGGGCATTGATAGCGACATCCATATTCTTAGACATCGTCAGTTCACCTGCCATGACCTGACTGACAAATTCCGAAATCATATCTTTAGCACGTTCTTTTTGAAAATCGTCACGCGCCATTTTGCCTTCGGTCAAAATCTGATCAAGCAAACTAACTTCTTGCTCCTGAGCTTCGGCGACAGCGGCTTCTTGTTCTTTCTTCTCAGCCATTTTACTCCTCCTTCTTATCTAAACCGAGCGTATCGCTCAATTGTTTTTGCTTATCGGTATTATTAATAATATCTTCGAGCATACTTTCGAGTTTGTCGTTTCCGTCCATTTTTGAACGAAGATCGGAAAGTTTTTGACGTGCCTCAACGAGTTTGCGAAGCGGTTCGACTTGTTGAACAATATTATCCGGTTCAAAATCTTCGATGCTGTTGAATTTAAGCTCAACGCCTACTTTGCTTCCATCATCTTGCAGTTTATTGTCAACCGAATAAGCCAAACGCGGTTTCATACCAGCCATTACCTGATTAAAATTATCAGGATCAATCTCAACGAATTTGCGATTCTTGAGAACCGGAAGTGGTTCTTCCGGTTTCCCGACGAAATCACCCAAGACACCTACCACAAAGGGTAGTTCCTTTAACTCAATCGCGCCGCCAACCTCGACATCGTATGTAATATTGACGCGGGGGGGGCGAACTCTTTCCAGTTTGTGTTGCAAACTTTCTTTCTTTGGCATATCAATAACTCCTTTTTTATTTTTAATCTAACTAATAGGTTTAGAACTTTTTATTGTGGCGGTGCATCATCACCGCCCGCAGTATTAAAACCAAGCGTTTGTCGCAGGGCTGAAATAATATTATCGTCTTTGATAACATCCTGGAGCCAGTTTTCAAGTGGCATATTTCCC
>DAORIL010000213.1:0-9642 GCA_035438525.1 Pyrinomonadaceae bacterium | reverse complement strand
CCGGAACTCTTTCGGGAAATCCTTTGGCGATGATCGCGGGCTACGAAACTCTGCGAATCATTGACGAAACCCCTGATTTTTACGCGAAGTTGGAAGAAAAAAGTGCGTATCTCGAAAACGGAATAAAGGACGTTTTAGGTGAACTCGGATTGAATTATACGATCAATCGTGTCGGCTCAATGTTCACACTCTTTTTCACTGATGCGGAAGTCGTTGATTTCGACACGGCAAAACTTTCCGATACGGCGAAATTTACGAAATATTTCAATTCAATGTTGGAAAATGGTATTTATCTGCCGCCTTCACAGTTTGAAGCGAATTTCGTTTCAATCGCGCATTCAACGGAAGATTTGGATAAAACAATTGAAGCAGTTTCTCAGTCAATAGTTTAGTCCATCGAGGATAAGAAAATTTGCCCGCGAATGAAGGAGAATGAACGCGAATATAATTGTTTTGAATTAATTCGCGCTGATTGGCAAAAATTTGCGGGCAAATTTACTGTTCCAAATTTCAGTTTATTTATTCAGCGGACATTTTTTGCACGCTTTTTCCTTCTTCCATTTTTTACAACATTTCTTTTTATTGCGTTTCATTTTTGCGCCTCCAATTATAAAATCTTCTGAGAGATAAAGAAATTCCCGTAAAAACTAAAAATGCGCCGCCGACACAAGCCAGAAATGCAATAAATTGTCCGATAAATCCGAAACTTTCGCCCGTGTGGGTAAAGCGAATCCACGAACGTAATTGTCTGCCGGAATTTTGCTCGCCGTAGGATTCCCATTTAGCGATTTCTCCACTTTTAGCATCAATTGTTAAAGTCGAACGCCCGAATTTGTTGGCATAAATCCCTTCGTCAATTGTAAAAACCATTGAATCGTTAGTAATCGGTAACCGCAAATTGATTGATTTCCAACTCCCTCTGCTTTCCGCTTTTTGCCAAATTTGATTGAGATTTTCGGGTATTGCTGTTGATTGATTTTGCTGACCTTGCGGCGGAGCAGGTTGATTTTGTGTCGGCAGTTCGTTACCCGTCAATTTATAAACCAAACCGTTTGCCCATTGATACGACATTACAACTCCGGTTAAAGTCAAAATTATCAGAACCGTTGATGTCCAAAAACCGATCGTATTGTGCCAGTTAAAATCCCTCGCTTTTCCGCCCAAACCACGCCGAAACCAAATTACAGGCTTAAAGCTTGACCATTGCAAACGGCGCGGAAACCAAATGTAAATTCCTGTAATTGCCAGAAAGAAAAAGGCAAAATTACAGGCATCATTGATTGTTTTTCCAACTATTCGCCCATCACCCGAAATAGCCAGCCAGCGATGCAAATCTTCATTTACTCTGAAAAAACTGCGCCAGCCTTTTGCACCGTCGCCCAAAATTTCGCCGGTATATGGATTAACGAAAAAATTTCCGTCACGTCCGAGCGCAACCGTCGCGGCTGAATTCGGATCAGCATTTATTGTAATTCCCGAAACTTTTGCATCAGGTTTGGCTTGAGTAACTTTGTCCAAAATCTCGTTGACGGAAAGCCGTTGCTTATTTCCCGAATCAACATACCGCAGATTGCTTTCGGCATAATCCAAAATGTTTGCTTGAAAAGCCAATAAAGCACCTGTTACGCACATCACGAAAATTGAAATTCCCGAAACTACGCCTAAAATTAAGTGAATCCAAAAGATTATTTTGCGAAAATTTTTCATTATTCTGATTTGCCCGCGAAATAGGCGAAACACACTAAAAATAGGAAGTATAACGAATTATTTTATCCCTTATCCCTCATCCGTTATCCTTTCAATTACCAACGATAACGTAATGAAACTGAGCCATTTATCGGTGAACCGGGCATAATATTATTGTCGCCGTTTGAGGTTTCATAATACTTCTTATTAGCAATGTTTTTCAAATTGAACGAGATTTCATAATGTTGTTCACTGCGCCACCCGAATGAAGCATCAAGCCGTGCGTAACCGGGCAAAGTTACTAAATTATTGGCAGAAGTAAACGATTTAGCTCGCGCATAACCGCCAAATCCTAAGCGAAATCCTTTTGGCAGCTGATAAGTTAGCCACAAATTGCCAGAATTTCGCGGGGTTAATTGAGCAATTTTTCCTTGTAATAAAACTCCGCTTGAAACTGTATTAGATTTCAAAATTTCGGCATCGAGTAAAGAATATCCGGCAATAAAATCCAGTTTATCAATGGGCGAACCGGCAAAAGTTAATTCGATTCCGTCAGTGCGTTGCTCTCCAACTAAGATCAATTTTGCTGAATTTAACGGGTCAGTTGTTTTGATATTGTTGCGGTTGAGTCGAAAAACTGAAAGTGTTGTATTCAATCGCCAAGGCTGAATTGTCGCTTTGACTCCTGCCTCGTAATTCCTTGTTAATTCAGGTTCTAACTCGGTATTATTGACTGCCAAAGAAAGATTTTCGCCTGAAGGTTGGAAGGAACGTGAATAGCTGCCGTAAAATGAGAGCCATTCAGTCGGTTGGTAAACCAATCCGGCGCGCGGACTAAACTGTTTATCAGTGCGGGTGAGATCAGCAGAATTCAGCAAAAAGTCATCCAGAGTTTGTTTAAAATTATCGTAGCGAATTCCGATCAAAGCCTTCCAATTTTTGGTGAATGAAATTTGGTCTTGAACATAAACGCCGAGGACATTAGCTTTGAAATTATTGTTAGTGGTTGCAATGCCTGTATTTACAGGTTTGGTTAAAATAGGATTTAAGAAACTAACAGGTGCAGCAGTTGAATTTCGGAAAACTAAACTGTCTTTATTTTGTCGACCAATTTCCATTCCAAACAAAAGATTGTGCTGAATCCCGAAAGTATTAACAAAACCAATAGCTTCGGTTTGATTAAAATAATTAGCTTGTCGTGCTCTTCCATTATATTGCTGGCGCAAAACCCGTAAACGGCTGTCACCTTCGGCAATATTCGATGCAATATTTGTTGAACAAGAACCATTGGCATTCATTAAACAAACCCCATTTGGCGGAGTATTATAAAAATCTGTGGCAGTTCCGATTCGGCGAAAATAATTACGAATTGTCCAGGTTTGAGTTAATTGCTGCTCAATCCGAATGCCTTGAGAAGAAACACGATTGCGAATATTGTCCAATGGAGAATAGCCGTAAGAGGTTGAAATCGGGACATTTAACGGGCGACCACGAAATGAAGGAACTCCGCGATCAGTAGCTCTTTCGTCGTTCAGATATTCAAATTGAAAAGTAATATCGGTTTTCGCTGTCGGTTTCCAGGCTAATGAAGGCGCAAAACTATAATTCTTTTGTTCGTAAAATTGGCGAAAACTTCCCGTTTGCTGAAACGCTCCAATCACTCGAAAACCCAACTTATCTTTGATAAACGGATTGCCAAAATCAACACTTCCGCGTTTGAAACCGTAACTGCCGAAATTAGTTTCTACACTTCCAATTCGTTCAAACACATTCGGTTTCTTGGTCGTGCGGTTGATGATCCCGCCAGAAGAACCACGCCCGAAAAGCACTGCACTTGGGCCTTTAACCACCTCGATTTGCTCAATGTTGGAAAGGTCGCGGTAATATTGGGCATCGTCCCGAACCCCATCAATAAACTGGTCGCCAACGGCAGAAAAACCGCGAATAAAAAACTGATCGCGCCGCCCTTCGCCTTGCGCCACAGAAACAGCCGTCACATTGTAAAGCGCATCTTTCAAAGACATAACTGCTTGAGAATCAAGTAATTGACGATTAACGATCTCGACTGATTGTGGAATATCGCGCAATGGAATGGAAGTTTTAGTAGCAGTTTCAGAGGTTGAAGAAACAAAAGCAGGTTCAATATTCACTGTCACCATTTCATTTACTTCTTTGGCTTGCAGAACAATTTCGGTTCCCTTGTTAAGTTCCCGACTAAGAATAATTTTCTTTTCGATCGGTGACATTCCTTCTTTTGAAATCGTTAAAAGATATTCACCATCTTCAAAACAATTTAACGAAAATTCGCCGTCACTATTTGAGGTTGTTTTCTCTACAACTTTACCTTTTTCATTTTTTATCAAAACAGTTGCATCTGCAATAACCGCATCATTTGCATCTTTTACCGTTCCTTTAAAGCAATTGTTTTGCCCAAAAGAGTTCACAACACACAAAGTCAAAAGGAACATTGTCCACAATAAAATCTTTCGCTTAATTCTCATTTGATTAGCCAACCTGTTATTTATTGATATTGATATTGAAATTCATTTTCAATAAGCTAATTAGAGAATAAGATAAATAAAAGTTGAAGTCAACTCAAATTTAACTTTTTTAGATTGTGACAGTTTTAAAAGTGTCACAGTCAGCAAACTGAATCAGTTGAATAAAAACTAAACTTAATTTTGGTTAAAAAAATTGATTTTGGGGAGCAAATATAATGAAAAAAAGTTCATTTTTTATGATGACGGCAGTTGCGTTAATTTTTACGAGTTCGATTGTTGGACAATCAACTAATGAATTCACAAAGGGTGAATTTTTTGCGGGTTATTCAAGCCATACTGCCGTTGATGATGACTTTTTTGTTGTATCACGCGGGGTTAACTTTTCAGGAGTTTATAACGTCAAGCGTTATATTGGGATTAAAGGCGATGCGTCTTTCAGCGTTGGCAAAAAAGAGAGTTATGATTTTGTGCCTTTTTTTGATAATCCGACAATGGCTCGCGTGGCATATTCTAAACAACTGATTGTCAACAATGCAGTTGCAGGCGTTCAATTCAAAGATAATGCGACGGACAGCAGATTTAAGCCTTTTGCACACGTTATGTTTGGAATCGGACAAGTAAAAAATAAAGTGACAAATGTTTCTTGCACGACTTCGTCAAATTGCAGTTATGTTCCACAAAACGGAAATAAACCCGGATTTTCAAGTGTTATTGGCGGCGGACTCGATATAAAAATTAACAAAAGAATTGATATTCGCGCTGCCCAACTCGATTTAAATTTTATTTCAAATGGAGATAATGGTTTTTTCTCCCAATATGGTCAAGGTTCATTTCGATTCAGCAGCGGAATTATTGTTAAATTTTAGTCATCACACAAAATATGCGCTGCTAACAGCGGAATCATTATTTCATGATGCCCCGTCACTGAAAATCCGCGCCCTGCCCCATTAGCAGTCGGACGACGGACAACATTAGTTAGCGGACGATAATGCTGAATAAAATCAAAGTTTGCAGTAGTAATGTCTTGTAATGAAAAACCTAAATTTCTCACAACTGTCACAGCTTTTAAGAAAATTTCGGGCATCGTGACGGCTGAACCAATATTGAGATATACTCCGCCCCCATTCATTTCTTTGACAATTGAGCAAAACAACTTGAAATCTGTGTGTGAAGTTTCGCCGAGTGCCGAACCATTCGCCGAAGCGTGAAAATTTCCAATGTCCGCCCCGATTGTCAGATGCGATGTGAATGGAATTTTGTGAGCGTAAGTTTGACAAAGTAAGGATTTATCAGCGTTTGGCGGATTTTGATTTAAAACTTCCCTGCCCATCGCCTCGCCTAACCCAAGATTGTCAGATTGTCCGTTTTTGGCGGCAGAATTTAATATTTCACCAGTTTCTTTCGCCGCCCCGAAATCGCCTTCACCTAAAGTTGCATCAACATCTTCGCTGGTAAATCCAACCAGAGCGATTTCCGTATCGTGAACTAAAACGGCTCCATTTCCAGCAATTGCTGAAATAAATCCGCGATTCATCAAATCAATCAAAATCGGTGCTAATCCGGTTTTTACAACATGTCCGCCGATTCCCCAAATGATTGGTTTATTGAGACTTTTGGCTCGTTTGATGGCTTTGGCAATTTCACGAATTGATTGGACAGCAAGAATATTCGGCAATTTATCCAGAAAACTTTTTAACGAATCATCTGCCGAAATTGGTGTCGCAAAATCTTTCACCGTCACTTTGCTGAGGCGCGAGGCAAGTTCGTAAGTATTTATTTCGTCTACGTTTATCGGCTTGTAATCGTAAATTGACATTGTTTCATCCACGAAGTTTCACGAAGAAAACACGAAGTTTTTTTAGAAAGTAGTAATTTAGTTTTCTTCCTTCGTGATCTCTTCGTGTTCCTTCGTGGACAGTTTCTTATTGTAAAATCGGATGACTGCCGCCTCTGCTATGATCGGCAGTTTCATTATAGCGTTTGCGGTCATTATGATACAGGATAAGATGCTCACCTTCAAAGCGAACGACTTCCGAAACCTGCTCAAATTTTTTATCGTGCTTTGCAATCATAAAAGCGCAGGGAGTTGCCCAAAGAACCATTCCCGCCGCATACATATAACCGCCCTTATCATAATCAGTTCCGGCATATTGCTGAACCGGAATTGCAAAGTTCGGAACATAATTGCCGCTGCTGTCATTCAAACGGTCAGGTTTTGCGATAAAAATGACATATTCCGAGTGCCTGGTTTTGGAATTGTAATTATACCTTCTAGCAACTGCAAAAAGGTCATCTAGACCCTTATCAATTGCGTTGAGCATTTCTTGACGAGGCTTTTCGTTAGCAAAAATCGTTGCACCTTTTTTCGTTTTTGCCGTAAACGGGAATTTGTCACCCGAAGTCTCTTCCGCTTTTTTAATTAAACTTTGCGGAATATTCATCTGAGCCAATGAAATATTGGTCAATCCGATTAAAATTAAAAATAATGTTGTTGCGATTTTCATACCAATTCTTGGATGTTGATATTTGCTCCTGTGATGTAAAAAAAGAAAAGGCAAAGAACTAAGCTCTTCACCTTTTTACTTTTTACTTTTTACTTTTTACTTTATTTGCCTGCGGCTAATTGAAGTCGAGCTTCAGCACGTCCGAGTTTTTCTTTTTCCAGTTCAAAATCTTCTTCCGAACCGCTCCAGGTTCCAAGGACTTTTTCGGCTTCACCTTTTTCCAGACGGGCATTTTCGACATTAATTTCTGTAGCAGTTTCTGCAATATCTGTTAAAACTGAAACTTTATTATTGCCTACTTCGACAAAGCCGCCCGAAATAACTAAACGATTAGTTGTTCCGCCTTTAGTATAAGATAAAATTCCGGCTTGAATTGCCGAAATCAAAGGAGCATGGCTTGGCAAAATCCCAATTTCACCCGAAGCGGTCGGAATTGTTACCATATCAACTACTTCTTCTAACGCTTTCTTTTCAGGAGTTACAATTTCTAATTTAATCATAATAAATAGTTGTTAATTGTTAATTGTTAATTGTTAATGGAAAACCTTTAAATTAACCATTAACAATTTATCATTAACAATTATTAAGCTCCTGCTGCCATTTTCTTAGCTTTTTCGCGGGCTTGTTCAATTGTTCCAACCATGTAAAAAGATTGTTCGGGCATATCGTCGCATTTACCTTCAAGAATTTCTTTGAAACCTTTAATGGTATCTTCAACTTTAACGTATTCGCCTTTCAAACCGGTGAACTGTTCGCCAACTGTGAACGGTTGCGAGAAGAAACGTTGAATTTTACGTGCGCGGGCAACGGTCAATTTGTCGTCTTCTGAAAGTTCGTCCAAACCAAGAATAGCAATAATATCCTGCAAATCTTTGTAGCGTTGCAAAATTTTCTTAACTGATTGAGCGGTATTGTAATGCTCATCGCCAACAATTTGTGGGTCAAGAATCCGTGAGTTCGAAGCCAACGGGTCAACTGCCGGATAAATTCCGAGCTCCACGATTTGACGTGAAAGCGCGGTCACAGCGTCCAAGTGGGCAAATGTAGTTGCCGGAGCAGGATCGGTATAATCGTCCGCCGGAACGTAAACTGCTTGAATTGAAGTAATAGCACCTGTTTTGGTCGAAGTAATACGCTCTTGCATTTCACCCATTTCAGTTGCCAAGGTCGGTTGATAACCCACCGCTGACGGCATCCGTCCGAGCAAAGCTGAAACCTCAGAACCAGCTTGGGTAAAGCGGAAAATGTTGTCAACGAAGAACAAAACGTCGTTTCCTTGATCACGGAAATGTTCAGCCACGGTCAAACCTGATAGCGCAACACGGAGACGCGCTCCAGGAGGTTCGGTCATCTGTCCGTAAACCAGCGATACTTTTGATTCAGGCAATTTCGATTTATCTACTTTGGTCAAATCAAATGCGCCTGTTTCTTCCATATTATGATTAAAGTCATCACCGTATTTAATAACGCCTGATTCAACCATTTCACGAAGCAAATCGTTTCCTTCGCGGGTGCGTTCCCCAACTCCGGCAAAAACTGAAAAACCGTCGCGACCTTTTGCCACGTTGTTGATAAGTTCCATAATCAGAACTGTTTTACCAACACCCGCACCGCCGAACAGACCGATCTTTCCACCGCGCAAAAACGGCTGAATCAAGTCAATAACTTTAATTCCCGTTTCAAACATTTCGAGCGAGGTTGATTGTTCGTCAAAGGTTGGGGCGTGTCTGTGGATCGAAGCACGTTCGTCTGATTTCACTTCACCAAGTTCGTCAACTGGATCGCCGATCACGTTCATTACGCGACCGAGAGTTCCGTTTCCAACTGGCACGGTAATTGGTCCGCCAAGGTCAATCGCCTTCATTCCGCGCACCATACCATCGGTCGGCAACATCGAAACCGCACGCACACGACCTTCGCCCAAATGCTGTTGGACTTCGCAAATCGTGTCAACTTTTGTATCAACATCAAAGCCTTCCGAAGTAATCCGCAATGCTTGATAAATAGGTGGTAAATAATTATTTGAAAATTCTACGTCAACGACTGGTCCAATGATTTGAACTACTTGTCCGACTTGTTCTGTATTAGCCATTTTTAATATTTGCTCCTCTGTATAAGACAACAAAAAAGGGATGATTATAAAAGAGAAATAATACCATATCGGTTGCCTGATTCGCAAAGTGCGCTTGTGAAATTTATTGCAAACTACAAAATTGACGGATTTTATTGCTAAAACATTGTTTCATGACTGTATCATCAAAAAGAAAAATGATATAGTTTTGGTGAAATTTGATGAAAAAGTAAAAAAGAAACGTAATATTCTTCTGCCCCGACTTTTTCACCTTTTAATTTTTAGACGTTTACACTTTTTTAAATTATGTCAGTAGAAAAAATCAGCGAAGAAATTATCTCCAACGAATTACGTTCGATTCGTGAAATTGTCAAAGATTTATCAAAACCTGTCGCTAAACGGCATCTCCGCAAACGTAAACAGGGCGGTAAAGAAATTCTCTACATTGCTTGGCACGATGCGGTAAAGTATTTAGATCATTATGCTTCCGGTTGGAATTATGAAATTCGTTCGATTGAATCGCTTGGCGGAAAATTGATTTTGACTGTTCGCCTTTCAGTTCCCTGTGTCGAAGGAATGGTTTATCGGGAAGCCACCGGACAAGAGGATGAAGGCTTAGAAAGTTATGGAGATTCAAGTTCCAATGCAGAATCTATGGCACTCAGACGTGCTGCGGCTAAATTTGGCTTAGGATTGTATCTTTACGACCAATAATCTTGAAAATTAAATTTGAAAAGTCGGCATAAATAGGCTATTGTTTCATCTATGCGACAGATAAACAATCCGCCGAATCCATATCTTAAATATTCTGCCGATTTTTTAGGTGAACCGCCAAGCACGAAACTTGAAATTTACGAAGAATTTACGACCAAAAAGATAA
>DAORIL010000212.1:0-9714 GCA_035438525.1 Pyrinomonadaceae bacterium | reverse complement strand
CAGAACATATTAGTACCAAACTTATGTTTATGTCGACCAGTCCGATTGTCGAAATATTTAACGGAGTTGTTGCAGCAATTTAGCTTTCAGGTTTGGCTGGCGGAATTGCAGCCGGAAAATTTAATGATAGATTGATGACTGCAACCGATGTGCGAAATTGTTTACAATTTGCAATCGAAAAAGTAACCACAAATTAGTGCAGATAGACACAAATGAATTCTGAAACAAAGACCAAAGACCAAAGACCAAAGACCTATATCTGCAATACGCCTCAGGATACTTTTGATTTGGGCGAAAAACTTGGCGAATCATTAATAGGGGGCGAAGTAATTTTGCTGGAGGGCGGACTCGGCGCGGGAAAAACTTTACTCACTAAAGGCATTTTGTATGGGCTTGATTTTGATGTAGATGAGGTGACTTCGCCCTCTTTTACGCTTGTTAATCGTTATGACGCAAAATTTACGGTTTATCATCTTGATCTATGGCGGATTGAGCAGGATGCAGCATTTGCAGTTGGCTTAGATGAAATTCTCGAAGACGAAAATGCTGTGGTGATAATCGAATGGTCGGAGCGGCTGCAAAATTTTTCATTTCCAAAAAAATTAATTCGTGTCAAAATCGAAGGCGATGGCGATGATGCCCGTCAAATTAGTATTTCCTAATTTGAAAAAAACTAGTTTTGGGCAGTCGATTTTATGGACGATTTTGAAAAATCTCTCAGAAATATTACGTTAGCCCCTTATATTGTCAAAGCGACGGCGTTGATCGGAATTCAGCGCAAATCGGGCAGTAATATGTTTCGCCATCAAATCAGCACTTTCGGGATTTTGCTTGATTACAAAATTACAGATGCGGTGCTGCTGAAAGCCTCAATAATCCACGATCTTTTTGAAGATGCCGCACATTTGCCGGGAGTTTCCGAATACGACATTAAAAAAATTGATGCAGACGGAGCAGCCGTTTATGACCTCGTAAATGAAGTTACGATTAGGATTATTAACGGAGTCAAAGAGCCGAAATCCGAATATCTTTTACGAGTGATGCGAACAGGAAGCAAACGTGCAAAAATTTTGAAGCTGGCGGATCGCATTAGTAATATTTTTGCGCTCGGGTTTGTTCACGATGTGGCTTTTGTCCAAAGATATTTGCAGGAAACCAAAGATTATATTTTGCCTTACGCCGAAATTGTCAATGCTGATATGTTTCACGAACTAACGGATTTGGTTGAAAATCGCGGAATAATGCTGCAAAAAATCATTGCCGCATCTGAAATTTAATCGAAAATAAGGACTGAAATTAAATGTGAAAACAAAAATATTTACAATCTTTTTTATCTCGATTTTTCTCTTTAGCTGTCAAAAAAATATTGAGCAGCCGCAAGCAAATATCCCACCGAATTTCGACGAACGCGCAAAAAAACTATTCAAAATTAAGGAAAAAATTGTGCCATTTTTCAAGCCGATGCGGGTGCAGGAAGGCGATTGGCTTGAATCATTTCCTGAGGAAGGTCAAACATTTGAGCAATATCTCAATGCCAATCCAACTCTGCCAACTGCGGAACGGCAAATCATTTATATTCAACCGATTGGCGAATTTACCGCAACTCAAAAGAAAGTTTTGCAATTAACCGCAGATTATATGAAGTCTTTTTATAATTTGCCGGTTAAACTCAACCAAATAAAACCGCTGGAAAATTTGCCAAAAGATATGCAGCGCAAGCATCCGGTCGAAAAGAATTTTCAGATCAAAAGCGGTTATTTTCTCAATAATTTACTGCCGAAATTGCTGCCTAATGAAGCCGCCGCGTTTATTTGTTTTACTAATTTTGATCTCTATCCCGATGAAAATTGGAATTACGTTTTTGGACAGGCAACTTTGCAAAATCGGGTAGGTGTGTGGTCAATGTGGCGATTCGGCAACCCGGATAAAAGTGCCGCCGATTATAAACTTTTCCTAATGCGAACGCTCAAAGTTGCAATGCACGAAACAGGACATATGTTCACGATCCAACATTGCACTAAATATGAGTGCATAATGTCCGGCTCAAATCATCTGCTCGAAACCGACCGCCGACCTGTTGACGTTTGTCCCGAATGTATGGCAAAAATCGCATGGGCAATGAAGTATGAGCCAACTGAACGCTACAAAAATTTATCCAAGTTTTGGAAAGAACAAAGTTTTGAAGAGCTAAACCAGGAATTTGAGGAAAAAGAAAAAGCTGTTTTGAAAGAGTAGTTTTATGCGAATTTTACTAATTATAATTTTAGCTGTAAGTTTATTATTTGGTTCAATTTATATTGCTGCCCAAATCAATCAGTCGCTACCAAAGATGGAAAAACCAAATATTTTAATCAAGAAAAAAGAACGAAAATTGCAAATCTTTGATGGTCAAAAACTCGTCAAAACTTATACCATTTCGCTCGGATTTGCACCCGAAGGCGACAAGGAAATCGAGGGCGACGGAAAAACTCCCGAAGGTGATTTTTATGTTTTTACCAAAAACGATAAGAGTGCATTTTTTCTTTCGCTTGGCGTTAGTTATCCAAATATCGAGGATGCAGAGCGCGGTTTGAAACAAGGTTTGATTAATCAAGAAGAACACGACGAAATTGTCAAAGCCATTAATGAAAAAGCGATGCCTCCGCAAAAAACTAAACTTGGCGGAGAAATTTATGTTCACGGCGGCGGGTGTGATTCCGATTGGACAGCAGGTTGTATGGCATTGAAAAACGAAGAAATGCAAGAGATTTTTGAAGTAATTGAAATTGGAACGCCGATAAAAATTGTGCCTTGAAATTACTTTTCAAAACAAAATGTTTCGTGGTAAATTAAGCGGGTTAAAATGAACTCATTTTGGATATTTCACATCCCGAAACAAAAATAATGATAATCTCTGAAAATCATTTACAGGAAGTTAGGCAACTTCACGAAAAAGGACTGCATTTACAAGCATTTAAACTGGCAAATTTAGTTTGCCCTTTAGCTGAATGGGAAGGAACGGAGGCAATACTTTTAGCCTCACATGTAGCATTTCAATTAGGCGCGGTTAAAACCTCGGAAAATTGGGTGAAAAAGGCTTGGCGTAAAGACAAAAAACACGCACATGCTTTGTTTTATCGGGCGGCGGATATTTCCCACGGAAGAGGCGCGATTCCAACACTGGTTTTTCTCAACAAATACGGTTCTGATTTTCAAGGCGATAAAAAAATAAGGGCGTGGTGGTATTCTCTCCATGCGCAGGTTTTTGCTCAATTACGGGACTTTAAAACGGCCGATCTATGGCATGAAAAAGCCATTAAAACTGCTCCCGAGGAAAGTTGGATTTGGGTTTCAAAATCGCATACGCTTGAACAGCAAGACCGATACGATGAATCTTTGGAAATGGCGCGAAAGGCTTATTCAATTGAGAAACTGAATCGTGTCACAGTTTCGCAATTAGCTCATATTTTGACCTTGCTTGAGCAATATGACGAGGCTTTTTCGATACTTAACCATACCTCAAACGAACTCGAAAATTGTTGGATCACCAGACAGTTAGCCGATTTACAAACTGAACTTGGGCTACACAAAGAGGCATTTTCCTCTTTTGAAAAAATGTTTGAACTTTCGCCGATGCGCGAGGAAGAATTTGAAAATTATCTTCACGCCGGAATGTCGGATGCCGCCTATATGAACGGAGATATTCAAAAAGCGATTGAGTTTGCCGAAAAATCCAAAAGTCCGTTTCATCTTAAAATAAAAGAAAATTTGGAAAAATTAAAAGGTGAAGAAAAACGGGTTCAATTAAAACTTGGATTTATTCGTCAACATCATCTAACCTGTGCGCCTGCAACGCTTTCCAATATTGCACGATTTTGGCAAAAGAAAGCCGAACATCTCGAACTTGCCAACGAAATGTGTTACGAAGGAACTCCTGCCTACAAAGAGCGGATTTGGGCAAGTGAAAACGGTTGGGAGACCTGTGAATTTACGGTTAATTGGGAAAATACGGTTGACCTGATCAATCGTGGGGTGCCTTTTACTTTGGCAACCATTCATCCGGGCGGAGGGCATCTGCAAGCCATTGTTGGTTATGACGAAAGGCGCAAAACGATTTTGGTGCGAGACCCTTATTATCAGCGTTTTGACGAATTTTTAGCAGAAGAATTGTTGGAAAATCAAAGATCCAGCGGACCGCGCGGTTTGGCGTTGGTGCCAAAAGAAAAAGCTGAACTTTTGCAAGGATTAGAGTTAAAAGAAAGTCGCCATTACGATTATCTTTTTGGCGTGGATAGTGCTTTGGAAAAACATAACCGCGAACAAGCCTTGCAAACTTTGGAATCGATGGAAAAAGAATTTCCTGACCACCGTCTTACTTGGTCGGCGCGGTGGGCGTTGGCGGCGTATGATTCAAACACGCCAAAATTGCTCAAGGCAGTAGAAGCCTTATTAAAACAATTTCCTGATGATGTGAATTTGAAAATGAGTTTTTTGAGTATTTCACAAGAATTTAGTTCGCGTGGAGAACGGCTTAAGAAGCTTGAAGAATTTTCGACGAATAAAAAAACTGATCCGCTTTTTTGGCAAATGTTTGGTTATGAACTTGGACAGGATGCCAACAGCCACCGACGGGCGTTTCATTGGCTTTACAAATCTCTCCGAAAAATTCCGAATCACGGCACTACGATTCGGATCATGGCAGACATTTTATGGTCAAAACGGCAATTTGAGGATAGTTCTAAGCTATATTGGTTTGCTTCCTGCCTGCACGATAAAGATGAACAATTTTCATTTTCATACTTTTTAGCGGCACGTTTTTTGAAAAAAGAAGACGAAGCAATTAAATATCTCTCTGACCGTTTTGAGCGTTTCGGACATCAATCAAATCTACCTGTTCGTAGTTTGTTTTACGCTTTGCGCGAGAGTGGACGCATGATTGAAGCCTTTGAAGTATTAGAAAAAGCCCTAGAGAAACGAACCGATGATGGAGAATTAAAATTGTTTGTCGCGGAGGCAAAAGCTCGTTTTGGAAAAAAAAACGAAGCCGAAAAATTACTCAAAGAAGCGGAAAATCAAGCACCTCGCACCGTTTGGCTAATAAATGCCGCACTGATTTCTGAATTGCAGGGAAATTTGCAAGAATCCCTCGAATATTGGAAAGACGTAGTCAAAATCGAACCTTCGTCGCTCGAAGCGCATGATGCAATTGCCAATTTGTTGTTGAGATTAGAAGGTAAAGCTTCATCCCAAATTTATTTGCGAAAAGTTTCGAGGGAATTTCCCTTTAATCGAAATCTGCAAAAATTGCGGCTTGGATATTTGACCGAAAATCTAACCGAAGCGATTGCGGTTTTACGTGATTTGGTGCGTTTAAATCCAAAGGATGCCTGGAGTCAGCGGGAACTGGCGGTTTGGCTGTGTCGGGTAAAGAAATACGAAAAAGCTCTGGAAGCGGCGCAAACAGCGATTCAAATTGACCCAAATGAAACGGTCAGTCACTCGGTTTTGGGCTTTGTTTTGGCACAAACGGGAAAAAAAGAAGAAGCAGTTCTTGCCTTCAAAAAAGCCTTAAACCTCTATATTGATAATGTTTTTGCTTTTTTTGAATGGCTTAAACTTTGCCGCACCAATCAGGAAAAAATTGAAGTTTTGAAATTTACCCGCAGACAGCTTAGTTCTCAGGCGAATTTTGGCGAAGGGGTTACTGCTTATCGTGATCAAGCCAAAAGATTACTCGAACCCGAAACTTTGCTGGACGAACTCAAAAAACTTCAAACCGAAAATAAAAATGCGTGGTTTATTTCCTCTGCATTAGTGCAGCAACTAGTTGATATGCACAAACTTAGCGAGGCACTGGAACTTGCGGAGCAAAATACACAAAAATTTCCGCTAATTCATCAAGTTTGGTTTGACCTATCGCTGATTCATCGGCTTAAAGGGGAAAATGATGCTGAAATCAATGCGTTAAAACAAGCAATTGCAGTCAATTCGTCCTGGAGTTTTGGTTTTCAAAGGCTTTGCGAGGCTTTTGAACGAAGCGGACGTTTCGCCGAAGCAGAAACATCTCTGCGTGAAGCATTAATCCGAATGCCGAATGACCATTTTTTATTGGGATATTTAGCCGGAGTTTTATGGAAACTGAACAAAAAAGTGGAAGCCCTAAACACCGTCCGTCAGGCGGTTTCCATTCAACCCGATTACGACTGGGCTTGGGAAATGATAAAAACCTGGGGAATAGAATTAAACCAACCCGATTTAGCAGCAGAATTGGGACGGGAATTAACTATCAAAAAGCCAAAAGATGTTAATTCGTGGCTCCGATACGCTCAAAATTTGGATAAGGGCATATATTCTCAAACTCAACTTGAGGCAATTGAAGAAGGTTTGAAACTTGAACCAGCTAACGAATTAGGGTTGGCGTTGAAAGCCAATGCCTTATCCGATGCGAGACGTTATGACGAAGCCATAGCAATCTGCCAAACCTTTAACGAAGATGGTCATCAACCTGAAAGATTGAAGTTTGTTCAATCCGGGATCGAAGCTAATCGCGGAAATTTTCCCAAAGCTATTCAAACTTTGGAAGATCTCGCCAAATCTTCGCCTGATTATTATCCGGCTTGGGAAAGATTAGCAATTTTTTATCGCCAATCCGAAGATGCAAAAGATGATTATCTGCGGGTTACCGAGGAAATGGCGCGACTTGCTCCCCAAGATGCCACTGTTTTCGGCTATTTAGGCGAAGCATATTTGCAAATAGATCAACGAGAAAAAGCCAAGAAAGCTTTTCATCAAGCCTTTACCATTGCGCCTGAATATGGTTTTGCGGGGTATTCGCTTTTTGATTTGTATTTTGAGGATGACGATAAAGATAATTGTCGCAATGTTTTGCAACTACTTGATGCTTTTGTCAAAGAGGATAACACCCTCATCCGTAAAATTGCTCTTTCAGTCAAAGAGAAGGAACCGGAACAAACCAAAAAACTTTGGCAAGAATTGTGTTTGAGCGAAAAAGCACATCATCCGCAATTTGATTATGTGCTTAAGCAATTCAAGGAAAACAATTATTTTAAGGAAGATTTTGTTTGGCAAACTTTGCAGGATTCTAGTTCTTACACTACTGCTAATCCTTTGATTGGGCACTACTTAATCGAACGCACTTGGAATACAAAGGGCGAAAAAGTCTGCCTGCAATTATTGGAAAAACTAGAAAAAAACGAAAAAGTTTGGGCGGAAGCAGTCAGAAAGTTTTTGGAAATTTTACTAGAAACTAATCCTGAAACATTGCGGGAATTCATCAGTAAAAATTACGCTAAATTAAAGAAAACAAACGAAACCTGGGCTACAACCGGATATTGTTTAAATGTTTTGAAAAATCATCTTAACGCCAAAGATTGGTTTTCTGATTGGCAAAACCGCGAAAATGTCGAGGCGTGGATGCTTTGGAATTACTCCATCGTTTTGCGACGTTTGAAGCAAAATAACGAAGCTCAAACAATTAATCAAAAAGCTTTGGAAGTTAAACCTGACGATTCTGTAAATCAACATCTGATGATGCTTGGTTTGGAAGAATTAAATGGTGGAAATTTTGAAAAAGCCAACGAGATTTTTGCTCAAATCAACCCCCGGACAATGAGCCAATGGGATAATTTATTTTATACCCTACTTAGTGATAGTTTAGAAATTTATCAACGCAAACAGAACGGTGAAATCGAAGAAGTCCATCTATTAACTGAAAATTTGATCAATAATTATTTAGGTTTACCAAATCTTTGGAAAGATGAAATTATTTCTCATTTTTTTGAAAAAAACGTGAAAGTTTTATTAGGATTATGCGAAGGTAATTGGTTGAAGTTCAAATTGCGGACAAAAATTTTCTTGTCCCGCCATCTGTCTCGTTAATTTCTTTTAACTGGTGCGGTTGAATCTCTGACGATCAATTGTGGTTCAGCAGTCAGAACGGAAGGGATTTCGCCATTTTGTTCGTTTTTATCTAGCCTTTTAAGCAAGGTTTGGGCAGCAAGTTTGCCCATTTCAAAAAGTGGCTGGCGGATCGTGGTTAAAGCCGGATTATGAAACGCCGCCGCATAAACATCATCAAACCCTAAAACTGAAACATCCTCCGGCACACGCAATCCAACCTCCTGAATTGCCCGAATGGCGCCGATTGCAGAAATGTCATTAAAAGCAAAAAGTGCGGTAAATGGCTTCTTATGAGCGAGGATCTTTTTAGTTGCGACATAGCCGATCTCAGGCGAAGGAATATCCCCTTCGAGTTGGGCAACTAAGTTATTGTCAATTTTTATTCCTCGTTTGCTGGCGGCTTCGACAATAGTTTCCCAACGAATCTCAGTATCAGAGCTGAAATCTTGACCTTTGATAAAAGCAATATTGCGGTGTCCTAATGTAAAAAGATGCCCCATTCCAAGCTCAGCCGCGTGTTGGTGGTTTAAAATAATGTTGCTGACTCCTTCCAATTTATCGTGTCCCGAAACTGTCACTATTGGCAAATCTGTCTGAAAACGAATCGGGGTATCAACTGCGATTATTCCTTCAACTTGTCTTTCTATCAGCATTTGCGGATTATGTTTAAGCAAATCATCCCGATGCAAATGGCTGGCTGTGATATAAAAATAACCTTCTTTGGCAAGTGCGGCTTCCACACCATTTAAAACCATTGCCGAATAACCATCGCTCAATTCGGGAACAATTACCCCAAAAGTAAAACTTCGTTGAGCGCGAAGAGAACGGGCAAAATAGTTCGGACGGTAATTGAATTTTTCAGCCGCTTCAAAAATACGGTCTTTGGTTTCCTGTGGAATCGAATTGGCTCCGGGTTTATCATTTAGAACCAAAGAGAGTGACGTTATGGATAAACCAAGATGAGCCGCGAGAGCTTTGAGACTTATATTGCGCTGTTTACCATTTGGCGCATCGTTTGTTTGATTTTGACTGTTGTTTTTCGGCACGCCAAGAGTTTCTCATAATAACTAAAGTCATTGCAAGAGTAGATTCTGACGAAAAGATTAAAATTTCTAATCAGATACATTAAAAAAATACTTGACTGAGGTAAAACAAAGTGGTATAACTCAAGGAGTTACTAAAACGATTTACTAAAACGATTTACTCATATTTAGTTCAATGAATTGTCAAAATGAGGAGAACTGAGGTGAGTTTATTCTGAACCCGAACCCCCCTCGTTTTTATAAAAACAAGGGGGGTTCGAACTATTTTATTATTTTATTTGGGGGTTTCCAAAATGGTTTTACAGATTGCCAGATCATTCCGTTGGTTGCTAGGCGGAATGATGATTTTAGGGTTAAGCATAATTTCTTTTGCACAGTTCAGAGCTAGCATCCAAGGCACTGTCACAGATTCGACAGAGGCAATTGTGGTAGGGGCAACTATAACTTTGTCCAATCCTGCCACCAATCAAACATTTACCACAAAAACTAACGAAAGCGGTTTTTATCGTTTTAACGGATTAGCACCTGGGGCATATAAAATTACTGTTACCCAGACTAATTTTAAGAAAAAAGTTATTGATAATTATTCAATAAATGCCGAAACTGCAGAGGGTTTAGACATCAAACTGGATGCCGGAGATGTTTCAGCCGAAGTGACGGTTGATGCCGGTGATACACCAACTCTTAATACCGAAGGCGGCAATATTGGAAAAGGTATCACGGAAAAAGAAATTTTAACTTTGCCACAATCGGGACGTGATCCCTATCAATT
>DAORIL010000211.1:0-9732 GCA_035438525.1 Pyrinomonadaceae bacterium | reverse complement strand
ATGCACAAAGCGATGCTCTAAATATGGCAAATGCCACCGGATTGCCCTCAGTTCTTTGGGTTTTTATATGGATAGGAATTTCGATGGTGATGATCTCCATCGGATTAAGAATTTATGTAGCAACCCAAAAATCAAGCGGCACTACATCTCTTTAATTTTACTTCCTAAAATTTTTTATCAACGCAGATATTTTTATAAAATATCTGCGTTTTTCAGTTTTTGTGGTATATTTTTTTAGAAAATCTATGAAAAATATTCTACTTTCTCTTCTTTTACTTTTTGTAACTGTAAACCCCTTGTTTGCAAACACTTTAACTGATGAAATAAATACTTCAGCCGAAAAAATTTTGCCCCAGGTTATTGAATGGCGGAGATATTTACACCAACACCCGGAACTCGGAAATCGTGAATTCAAAACTGCCGCTTTTATCGAAGAAAAATTACGTGCTTTGGGAATTGAGGTTCGCACCAAGATTGCCAAAACAGGGGTAGTTGGAATTTTGAAAGGTGCTCAACCGGGTCCTGTCATTGGATTAAGGGCTGATATTGACGGTTTACCAGTTACTGAAAGAGCAAATGTCCCATTTAAATCTTCCGAAAAAGCAGAATATAACGGTCAAACCGTAGGGGTTATGCACGCTTGCGGGCACGATTCGCATGTGGCGATGCTTTTGGGAACTGCCGAAGTTTTGACCAAAATGAAAGACAAATTAAAAGGGACAGTAGTTTTTATTTTTCAGCCAGCCGAAGAAGGTCCACCGGCAGGTGAGGAAGGCGGCGCAGAATTAATGGTCAAAGAAGGAGTAATGGATAATCCGAAAATTGATGCCGTTTACGGAATTCACATTAATTCGGCAACTGAAATCGGCAAAATCAAATATAAAAGCGGTTCTTTTATGGCCGCCTCTGATTGGTTTTCGATTAAAATTAAGGGTAAACAGTCACACGGTTCACAACCGTGGCTTGGAATTGATCCGATTATGGTTGCTTCCAGTATTATCCAAGGTTTGCAAACCATCGTTAGCCGTCAATCCGAATTAACCAAAGCTCCTGTTGTTATTTCAGTTGGTAAAATCAATGCCGGTGTCAGAGAAAATATTATTCCCGAAGAACTAACGATGTCCGGCACTATCCGAACACTTGACGATGCGATGCAAAAAGATGTTCACGCCCGAATCAAATTAACCGCAGAAAAAATTGCTGAGTCTTATGGAGCCAAGGCAGAGGTTTCGATTGATACCAAAACATTGGTAACTTACAACACTCCAGATTTAGTTGAACAGGCTTTGCCAAGTCTGCAAAAAGCCATTGGCAAAGAAAATTTGGTTGAAACCGAATGGCAAACGGGAGCGGAGGATTTTTCGTATTATCGCACCAAAGCTCCGGCTTTTTTCTTTTATGTCGGCGGGATGCCCAAAGGAATGAATCCCAAAGAAGCTTTTCCCCATCACACTCCGGATTTTTACATTGATGACAGCCGTTTAGATGTTGGAATTAAGGCTTTTGCCAATCTTGTTTTTGATTTTGATAAATCAAAACTGGAAAAATCAATGCAACAAACAGCTTTGATTGAAAATCAAACCAACATCATGAATTGCCGAACTAATAATACTTTTATGTTGGAAATGCCGAGCATTATTAAATTTGATACTTCAAACTCAATATGTGGAGGCGTTTAATGAAAATTTTTGCTTTCCTTTTAATTTCGATTTTCTGTTGTTTAATGATTTCAGCTCAAGTTAAAACACCTGAAAAGAAAATTATTTATAAATATACCCAATCATTGCAGGTTGTAGTAGTAACCACCAAGGATTGGAATGCAATTCAAGGCAAAGCGCAACTTTTTGAACGCAAAACCACAAAATCTGCGTGGAAAATGGTTGGTGAAAGCTTTCCGGTTGTAGTTGGTCGGAATGGTTTAGCCTGGAGTAATGATGCCAATATGATGGCTGAAACTCAACCCCATAAAGTTGAGGGCGATGGAAAAGCTCCTGCCGGAATTCTGATGTTGACTTCGGCATTTGCCGTTTCTGATCAAAAGGTCAAACTTCCTTTGACCAAATTAGTCGAATCAACCGAATGTGTTGATGATATAAAATCCAATCATTACAATAAGATAGTAGATAAATTCCAAGTCGGAAATTACGACTGGAACTCTTCTGAAAAGATGTTGGCCGTGGGCAATCAATATGAACTTGGGGTTTATGTCGCCCATAATTACGAGAATCAAAAAGGAGGTGGGTCTTGTATTTTTCTCCATATTTGGAAAGATGAAAACTCCGGAACTGCGGGTTGCACCGCAATGGAAAAAGCTAATATTGAGAAAATTTTCAATTGGATCGATAGTGCTAAAAAGCCAATGTTAATACAACTTCCCGAACCAATTTATAAACAATGGCAAAAAACCTGGAAACTGCCGAACCTAAAATTTTAGCCGATTTACCGATTGGAGCTCGATTGCTGGTCAGGAGCAAGAAAGATTGGCGAAGTGCGGTTATTTCAAAAATAGTTGAAGAAACCGTTACTCTCATTGTTTCCTCCCCAACCGGACATTCTTATCGATTAAGACGAAATTTGAATGCTGAGATTACTTTTGACGAAAAAATACCAATTCTCAAAAGTATTGATGAGAATTGGCGCGACAACTTTACTAAATATGACGTAAGGTGGTAATTTTTGTTTCTAAAGTTGTCTAAATCTTCTATTTAATGGAAAATAGTCAAATATTTTTCAAAACCCTTTTCTATTTGCATATGGAAGCCCCTAAAAAACTAACCAAAAAACAAAAAGACGATATTCTTGCGGCTCATTTACCAGGACTTTTGAGTTATCACCAACTTATGTTATGTGATGGAACTCGCAACA
Organism: Pyrinomonadaceae bacterium; assembly: GCA_035438525.1. GTDB lineage: Bacteria > Acidobacteriota > Blastocatellia > Pyrinomonadales > Pyrinomonadaceae > JAIBCC01. Next base: position 6,867 of record DAORIL010000211.1, on the reverse strand, counting down.
AAATGCTTTATCAGGCAATTCAACAACACGTTAATCCTGAAACACATTTTCTTGATATAGGAGCAGGAACCGGCGTTTGGGCAATTTTGGCTGCTAAACTTGGGGCAAAACGGGTAGTTGCAATTGAGATTGAAGAGCCCCTAATTCCAATTATTTATAAACATGCACAGGAAAATGGTGTTGCTAATAAGATCGAAATTATTCACGCCAATTCTGATGATGTAAGAATTCGTGGAAAATTCGATGTGATTGTTAGTGAATTATTTGGACAGGACGCTCTTGGGGAAGGAACCGTCAAATCATTTGTCAGTTTAAGAAATCGATTTCTCACCCCAAATGGCGTGCTTATCCCACAAAAACTAACCATGGTGGCTGCACCTGTTAAATTATCCAAAACAATTCAGGATGTTCCCACAGATTTACCAATCAGCTGTAATTATTTGAAAACTGTTCGTTACAACTATTCAACTTCATTAACCATAGATCGAAGAAAAGAAACTAAAATTTTAGCTGAACCACAAATATTAACCGAAATCGATTTTAGAACCATCGAAAAAGCACCTGACATAAAATCTCATACAGTTGGCTGGAAAATGGATAACTTAAATGAAGCCAATGCTATTGCTGTTTTTAACCGTTCAACCTTTACTGATGAAATCGTCATGAATTCTTTTGATTCTCAAAGTTGGGGGGCTACTACCTACGAATTTCAACCCGTAAATGAAACGTCGGGTGAACTTTATTTTAATTTAAATTCAGAGAGGTCTAAACCAATCTGGACCGTAACGACCAAAACTGAATCGGGCGTTAAACCACAAAATTATTCTCCAACCTTTGCCCCTGCCAGAATCAAAATGGCACAGCAAATGACTCCATATCGGCGATTTAAGCCAGCTAAACAAACCCAAACCTCGTTAAAGGAAATCAAAAAAAATAAGGAAGAATAATTTTAACATAACAATTTTATTTCATTTTCTAAACCACTTTAATAATATGCTGCAAGTAAACAGAAAAGAAATTTTCTCCAATACAACTATAACAGTATTTGAAGTAAGATTAGATGATGAAAAAATGAACAAAAAGATTGTTAAAATCATTGATAAACAAGGGGATAAACAAAAACAGACCTCAAATGTAAAGGCCCAAATGACTGAGTGGAAAATGATGGATCAACCCGGTTTTAAAGAATTAGCTGAAATCATCAAGGAAGCCGCAGTTGAAGCCTCAAAAAAAAAATATGGATTGCTAATAAACCCAATTATCACTGATATGTGGGGCATGAAATATAAAAGCGAAGAAATCGCAATAAAACACGATCATTACCCATCCACTTGGTCATGCGCGTATTATATTAATCCTCCAAAAGGAGCCCCGGGGTTATTTTTTCCCGAAGCAGATAAAGAAATAAAAATTGAAAACGGATTGCTTGTTTTATTCGAAGGTAATGTTAAACACGAAGTTAGAACAGCCAAATTTGATGGTTTTAGGTATGTTGTTTCGGCTAATCTTTATCACTTTTGCATGATTTTGAAAAAGGCGTAAGTTTAGAAACTAATGCGGAAAGTGAATATCCTCTTTTGTTCAAACAAACAAAAATTATTCAAAAAAGCCGGAGAAAAACAAAAAATCAAAACCAAACAATTAAATTTAATTTTTAAACTTCGCAAAATCCAAATTCTTTTCATTTAAATTAATAGAACTTAATTGGAACGTGGGCTTTTTTATTGCTTAAACTAACCTTAATGAAGGAAAAACCGGGGAATAGGAACGAGTTGGTTGGTCTGGGGAGGATAAAAGACTAACATTCCAAAATTTTTTCTCAAATTTTGATGTCAAATCAAACTCAATTTCCCCGACTTTTACCTCAAACGGCTCGAATTCAAATAACATAACCGACCAACTTTCAGATTCGAATGTATCCAGAATTATTTCTTCGGTTAGCTGTGCCCTTGCAAATAAAGCAAAGCCATTAACCTGTGAGACATCAGGTAAAAACCAACTGACTTTTAAATTTTCAATTTCCGGTTGGATTGTAATATTCAATAGATCCGTTTCAAGTAATACTTTTGGCTCTGAAAGAAAATTTAACTTATTTCTAGTTTTACAATATTGGGAAAAGTTGACAGCCAAGGATTTGAAGTAATCACATGAAAATGGAATCGAGTCGGGTAAGTTGGTAGTTGAATCGACAAAATTTATTGGAACACACATTAAAGAAACAGCTTGGGGAATTATCAACCCATTTTGGGAAAGAAAGCGATTTTTGGCATCCAACAAAATACCTGCAATATTTTCCTCAAAACCCAAATTCCCAATTGTCTCGCTGATAATCAGATCAAATTTCTCTTTGCTCTTGAAATCTCTGGAATCAACATTAATGACTTCAACTTGATTTACAACATCATTTTCAATAATGTGTCGTTGGATAATGGGAATCAAAATCTCATTTTTTTCAATAGCCACCACCCTTTTTGCCCCAAGTTTAGCAGCCAAAATTGCCCAAACACCTACTCCTGAACCAATATCTAAAACACTTGTTTCCTTTGTCACATATTTTTGTAAAGCTTGAAAAAAGGACCAATTTCTAATCCCATCCCCCAACATTGAAGCATGATAGAGCAAAGTGGGCTCAATTTTGGGGTTTATATGCAAACCTTTCACTATTTTTGGCTCAAACATAGGTTTATAATTTACTCATTATATTGTATTAAAATCTAATTTATATTTGATTCTAATAATTTTTCCAAAATTATTTCAAAGTTAGTTCTTTAAAATAGAAATGCGCTGCCAAGATATATGGAATTCTTGCCGGCGCATTTTACAAATTTGGTTTTATTAGGCTGTGTAAAAACCTTTTTTATATAAAAGTGAATTTCTGTTGCTGAGAATTTTTTGTAACTAACCGTTTCCAATTTTAAATTTTAAGTTAATTGGGCAAAAAATTCAAAACAAGTTATTCTAGACACAAACACAGTCAAAGGTATCGTTCATGCCACGTCCACCGTCATTACAGTTTCCTGCTGTTGATGCATTACCAGGACAGCAAACAGGGGCAAAAGTATTGCAAGTTGCAATTACTCCGGCAGGAGGAACTCCCGGACCCGGACAAAGACCATTTGTCCCAGCATCAATGTTCGCTGAAACCGTTACACCTGCAATAGAATCGGGTCCCGCGGCCGGCACACAACAACGATTACCAGGGGCTGGAGAAGTATTACAATTCATGTTGCAACATTGTGGGGATGCACCCCATCAACAGCGATGCAAGATTGCGCTTGAACCGAAGTTGGGGAAATTACTGAAGCAACAACCGGCAACATTACCATTGAAGATAAACCAATTTGTCTAATCACCTGCCGTCGTGACATTCCTAAAAAACTAGCCGGCACCTCTGGCTCAGTTTCAATCAAATCATTCTTTTTTAATTGGTCAAGGGCTAACCAAATAAAACCGTCATCTATATTAGTCTTAAATTTTTTCTTTACAGCTTGACTAATATCAACGGTTGAATTTTTTCCGTCACACATTTTCCAAATGAATGCTGATGTTTCATTTAAACAAAAAGCTTCATTTTTCTTCAAATCATAAATTAAAATCTCATTTTCAACTTCTTGAATTACAAGATTCTCTTTTCGACCAAAGGGGGCTTTGGGTTTCACTTTTTTTCTCCTCAGTTATATTTGAAATTAATTTTTAGATTAAATTAATTGGTTTATTACTTAAATTTTAGTTGGTTAGAAGTTAAGAATAAAGTAGAAAACACTTCAAGTAAAAGCTTTCAAATTGTAGTATTAATTGAATAATAATCCAACAACAATTTAACTGCAAAACTGATTAGCTAACTATTTTAACTTAACTGACCCTGATAATCATGAGCAACATAATGAAAAAATAATGAAGTTGATTGGTGATTTTTAGGTAATTTATACCGATAATGAATTAGTTCCCGTCCCTTATAAACCAATCCGTCACCATTTTTTAAATTAATTTTCATTACCTCTTGATTGGTTGAATTATCTTCGGGAAATTCATCCCAACTTAGGTTAATACTCTCAGTTTGATCCTCTTTTAATGGCGAAACATATAATCCCCAAGGGGAAACTCCGTTTTCAGGTTCTGGTAAATAATCCACCTGAAATGAAATACTGTATTCACATTGTTCACGGTCAAGATGTGGTGCTAAATCCGCATCTTCAATATAAGAAGCAGCATAAACATACGAAGGTTTGACCTCAATTCCGACTATTTTCGACATCAATCGGGTTAAACTATGGTGGAAAAACTGGGCAATTGGCAAATTATGTTGGTAATATCTCCGTTTTACTTGTCCGTCATCAAACGGCATAAAACCGTTTGACACATATTGGCGAAAGAAATTCTGCAACGAAGAAATATAGAAAGGCGGAAGTATTTGTTCCAAAACTACATATTTTTTTTCAAGAAAGGTTTGATGAGCCTTTTCTAAAATGTGGATTACTTCTGCTTCGATTTTACTGAATTCGTTTGCATCTATCAGAATCCCGGCTTCAACCAATTTGGATAAAACCCTTGGTTCAATTTTTCCAAACGGTTTTTCTCCCGCTTTAAAATTTTGAACAATTTCGACATATTCATCTCGGAGCCAATATCCTATTTCAATTTCGGTAATCGGTAGCCTGACCCAGGCAATTGGAAAATAAGGGGAGAAATTATTGATATGAATTAGTTGGCTAGCTTTAGTTAAATCAAACGATTCAAAACGAAAACTTGGATTAACGATCAAATTGGTTGGTGATAATGAAACGGAACTTTTCGGTTCAATTTCATCCAGAAAACAGTTAAAAAGCGGTTTTTTTGGAGCAGAATCCTTAGCTACCAAAAATCCATTTTCCAGTAAAAGCTCCGTTTCGGTTTTTGTCAAATCATTTGGATCAAATTGTTGAAAACCCCATTTATTTAGATCAGAAATAAACTCTACAAGATCAGGATTTTCCTCAAATTTAAGTTGGAACACCTTTTTGGATTGGTTTGGAATTGGAATTTCGATTCTTAATTCTTCGATGTTTCCATTATTTTCAAAGGAAGTAATCCGGGCGAATGGATTTATTATTAATTCACTGGTTGGCATCGTTTGAAAAGTTTGATTTTATTTAAAATACTCCTCAAGACTAGCATAATTTAAACCACATTTCTATGAAATCAAACGAAAAAATGCGAGGGAAACAGAGAAAAGTAATAAGTATTTAGACAAACTTTTATTGGTTTGGAGTGGGAGTTTCAAAATATTATCAAAGTATTTTTTTTGTCTTATTTGCCTTAGTGGAGTAGTTTTCAAAAAACTTGGTTTACTCCACTAAGTTTAAAGTTTACGGTTGACAGGTTCCCATCGTATTTCCGTTATTAGTTTGAATACAATTACAATTTGTATTTACACAGCGATTGGCCACATTCATAATGGGTTCGCAGGAATTTCCCATCCCAACATCCATCGAGCAAGTGCAGGCTCCGCCGGGCACACAAGCGGAATTGGCATGAATTGCCTGGGGTGCAGTTAATGCAGCAACCACCGGCAAAGCGATCATTGAACCAATTCCAATTCTTTTAATTACTTCTCTCCGGTTCAAGCCTTTCAGCTCAACAGGAGTTGGAGTTTCACAATCAACTAATTTTTTCTTTTTTAGTTCATTAAGGGCAAACCAAGTAAATTCTGGTGTTACATTTGAGTTCAATTTTTTACTCAGCTCAGAACTGATGGCATCAACATCTTTTTTGCCATCACATAATTGCCAAATCAAAGCAGAAGTTTCATTCAAACAGAAAACTTTATTATTGCCTAAATCATAAATTAGAATTTCACCATCTAATTCTTGAACAATGACATCCTTCAAAATGCCACAGGGGTAGTTTTTTTCCATCAGGGGGGTCTCCAATAAATAAAATTATGCGATATTTTATTGAACTTGCAATAAAATAAATTGCAGATTCAATAAAATTCACTTTTTCTAATAACTTAATCCGGATATATTAACTTTGTTTGAACTATTAATCAAGAATTTTCAACATTTTTTTGATTACCTGTTTATTTGGTTTATTTTACAAAAACAATGTTAAACCAAAAATAAAACAAAAATTAGTAAAATTAATTATTTCCCGTAAAAAAAGTTAAGTTTATTCCTGTTCAAGAAATTTTAATATTACCTTGGCTAATTTCTGTGCTTCGCCTCTTTTGCTTTTGATCATTATAGACTGCCCAGCTAATTTATTTAATACATTTAGGGAAAGTTGTGGTTGTTGTCTGATTGGGATTGTATTTGCCAAAAGATTCATAACCCCTTCCGCCTTACTCAATTTTTTTGGTTTCCAAACGGCATTGTTTTTGAACTCTGTGAATACTACAAATTTAACGGGAATCGGATCAATCCCATTTTTTCCACCCAATGTTTCAATCGGAACCGGTGTTTGTTTTAGTTCACTTTCGATACCGCGCAAAAGCAACATCCTTGGAAATGGGTGAACATTGCAATCTTCATCCAAAACTGCATATTCATCTGAATAATAAATTGCCCCAAGTTTAACTAATTCTGCAATTAGTGTAGATTTCCCGCTAAACCCCGTTCCGGGAAAAACAATCCCCATTCCTTTCCAGCCAATCACACCCGCATGAACAAAAACCTTTGAAACTGCATAATTCCCAATCGTCAAATGTAATTGATTTTCAAACAAGATCAAACCATCACGGCGTTCTTCATCAAAAATTAAATTTTCTAAACCTTTTTGCCAAACCTGTAGTTCAAATGTTTCATCATCCTTAAGTTTCAAGTTAAAAACATGGTCGGCATTCCCATTTTCGATTATTTTAAAACCGTTAGGAAGAAAATCAGGCAATTT
>DAORIL010000210.1:0-9761 GCA_035438525.1 Pyrinomonadaceae bacterium | reverse complement strand
AACCTAAATATTCACCAAATGCCCGCCAAAAACCTTTGTAGCCGAGTGCTGCTACTGCCGCTGCGCGAGGATTTCCTTTGCCGTTGCCGAGTGATGAGCCGTCGCAAACTATTGTTACTTCTTTCATAAAAATTTAAGGGAGTATGGGGTTAAGGGGATATGGGCATAAATTATTGGGGGAAGAATAGCCCCCTAACCCCTTAATCCCTTATGCCCCTAACTTTACTCAAACACTTGATTTACCTTTTCCGCAATTCTTTCCCAAATAATTTTGCTTCCATCACCAATATATGCGGTCTTGCTTAAAATCTGCTCTTTGGTAATGCTATGTTCAGTCCAACTTTGTTTGTTGTTATAAAGATTTTGGAGCATTGGCATCACGCGGTCAATCGCCCGTGCGTATTTGGCTTCGTTAGAGTCGCCGTTTTCAAACTCGTTCCAGAGCTTCCAGAATTCATCAGCTTTTTCATCAGGCAAAATCGCCAAAAGTCTTTTGACTCCAGCCGCTTCTTTTCCCTTTGCTTCCTGTCTGCCGGTTGAGTTAAAAAAGAAAGTATCATCAGCATCAATTTCGCCAATGTCGTGAAGCAAAAGCATTTTGATAACCCGTTCAATATCAATCGGTTGATTGGCAAATTTTGCCAGAGTCAACGCAAGGAGCGAGACTTGCCAACTATGTTCGGCAGAATTTTCGTAACGCTCTAACCCCAGCGGTTTGGTTCTGCGCTGAACTGCTTTGAGTTTTTCGAGTTCGAGAATAAACTCAAAACAACTCTCTAACTCATCTTTTTTTTGAACGGTGACATCTTTCATAAATTGCAATCAAAGAATAGGATTTGTTACAAATTTAGACATAATAAATCGAAAAACTAAACCCGCTATAAAACCACAAGCCGCAATTATTAAAATATTTAGGCTGAAAGTTTCGTAATGAGTCATATCAAAAGGGAATCCCCAACTGAATCCCCAATCAGGCGTGAAATGAATCGGATTATTTTCATATTTTCACCTTTCAACCCAATAACTGACACTATTCAAAATCAAAAACACCAAAACATTAACGCAAAAGCCAACCTTAAATGCTGTGTTGTAGAGTTTGAACATTTGTAATTATCTCAAGTTTTTTGAAGTGATTTTTGACCAAACAAATTTGAAAATCAGACCTGTCAGAAAACTGGAAAATAAAGCAAACAAAATATTCCCTAGAAAACCGAACCAAAATATATGATTAACAGTGATGAGTCCGTCACAACTTTCATATTGAAGAAATGGAAAACCATATAGATGTCTATACATACATTCCTCTGTTATTTGACTAAAATCCGCTGTGAATTTATTTATTAATCCTACAAGAAGCAATCCAATCAAAAAGCCAACTACAAACGCTTTATTTTTAATCAAATTCTTCATCCCTATTTATCCCTCTATCCCTGTGAATTACTCCCGTTAATCGAGATTACATTATCAACATAGCCTTCAAAAGTATCATCGTGCGAAATGACAAAAAGCTGGTCAAAATGTTTGATATTGCTGATTTGCGTTGCCAGATTTTCGCGCCGTTCCGCGTCCATATTAGTTGTCGGTTCATCAAAAAATGCGATGCGGACATCTGAAAGCTGCTTCAAAAGGGCGAGCCTGACTGACAAAGCCGCTGCCATTTGTTCGCCGCCCGACAGATTGGCAAACGGGCGTTCGTAGCCGACTTCTTCCAGAACAATTCCGTAATCTTCGCCCCATTTCAGCGTCCGCTCGGCATTGCCCGTAATTTCCCGAAAAAGCTGATTGGCTTCGTTGGAAATATGGAAAACGTAATTTCGCGCAACTCTCGGTGCTGCTTCTTTGAGGGTGTCACGGATAAATTTAGTTGCTTCGTATATCTTTTCAAGCCGTTCTTTTTCCGCAAATTCGTCTTTCATTTCCTCTCTAACCTGTTGCAAACGCTCAATTTCCGTCTTCAAAGTCACTTGACGTTCTTTTGCCATTTGCAATCGCGTTTTGGTTTCCGCTTCGCGGGTTTGCGAATTGATGAGCGCAACTTTTTCAGTTTGATGTGCGTCACGGTCGTATTTTTTTTCAAATTCAGCTAACTCTTTGATTGAATTTTCCGCGCTTTTTTCAAGTTCCGTAACTTTTCTGATAATCTCCGAAAATTCTTTTTCGCGTTGCGGAAACGAATTTGCCAGAGCTTCATTTGCCAAAAAATCGCGGTGAGCGGAAAGGGTTTGATCGCGCTCGGTTTGGAATTTTTTGAGCAAAATTTCGACTTCGGCAAATTGTTCGAGTTTTTCGGCTAACAATAAACGCTCGCGGTCTAATTCTTCTAAAACTTTTTCGATTTCGCGTTGTTTATCGCGCAAACTTGCTTCGCTGTCAGCTTCACGTTTGAGTGCGGCGGCACGTTCGCGTGGATTGTTAAGTTCGCGCAGTTTGGTTTCGATTGCGTCCGCTTCTTTCTGCAAATTCGGTAAATCTGCCAACAATTTTTGCAAATTTTCGATGTCGTTTTTGAGCCTGATTCCGTCCTCTTTAATTTGAGATTCGCGCAATTTATAGCTTTCCAAAGCGGTTAAATATTTTTCTCCATCACGAGCTGTTTGAAGCTCTACAGAAACTTTGTTCTGTTCGGATTCTAGCGTTGTGATTTGAACTTTGCTACCGCTAAATTGTGATTTGACAAAGCTTTCGAGCGTTTCGCCGGGTTTTAGATTCAAACATTTTTGCGACAAGATCGGACATAATCCGTTTTTGATTTCGCGCTGAAATTGTTCGTCACGTTCAAGATTCGCTCGTAATTTAGCAAGTTCGTTAGTGATTTCGGTGTCACGCACTAGAAGAGTTTGCAGATTAACGGCAAGTGCGGATTTTTTTTCTGCCTCGTCTAATTTTGCTTTATTGTCGGAAAATTCTTTGCGCTTAATATCAATTTCTTTTTGTTTGTCGTTAATTTGATTTTGAACAGATTTTGCGTCAGAAATTTTAGTTCGCAGAGCTTCTTTTTCTTTTTCTAAATCGTGCTGCTGCTTGATTTGTGGCTCAAGTTGCGCGATCTGTTGCCCTGCTTCGTGGGCTTTTTGCAAGGCTTCGGTAAGCCGTTTGGCTTCTGATTTTGCGTTGATAATTTTGCTTTCGACCTGCGAATTTTCGGTCTGAACTTTGTCGCGCTCAGTGCGTTGATGTTCGAGTTTAGAAAGTTCTCCTAACGCAGAAAGGTGGGTTAAATGTTCTTTTTCAACTGCTTTGAGTTTATTCGAAGCGGTTTTGGCGCGTTCGAATTCGGCTTCAATTCGCACATTTTCACGCTTTGCAGATTCAAGTTCAAACTTTAATTTTTCGTGGCTCGAACGCAATTCGTTGAGTTGTTTTTCAACCTGGTCAAAATCTGCCACGATTTTTGTTTTTGACTCAATTTCTTTGGAGATGAAAGCCAGATTTTTCTCTAATTCTTTGATGTTGGCAGAAATTTCTGTTCGTTCAGTTTCGAGCGATTCAAAACGGCTAAGTTCGCCTTCGGCACGGGCGATGCGCTCACGGACGAAATTGGTTTGAACTTCAATATAACGGGCAGTTTCGCGCAATTTTTCCGCGCCTTGCCGATATTCTTCGACTTTCAAAAGTTTGTCGAAAGCCTTTTTGCGTTCTGTCACGGATTCGAGAAAAATCGCAGTAAAGGTGCCTTGCGGAACACCGATTGCCCGTCGAAAAAGTGATTCTAAATCTGTTCCTGCCTCGACTCCGAGATGCTGACGAATGAATGAGGTCACTTCGTCTTTTTTCTCCGCCACCCGCATTTTTAACTGTGGATCATAGACGTAATAGCCTGTTCCGGTGTCGCGATAAACGGTGTAACGTCTTTCGTCCAAACTGCTTTCAAAGGTGACATTGACGCTTCCTTTTTTTTTGCCGCGTTTAACAAAGTCATCTTTTTTGTAGTCAAGCAGATCAAACAAAGTCCACGCGACGGCTTCGATAATAGTCGTTTTCCCTGCGCCGTTGGTTCCGGTGATGGCAGTTGTCCCACGCTGAAATTCAAATTTGGCTTCGCCGTGAGATTTGATGTTTTCAAGTTCAACTTTGGTGATGTGCATAGAATCTTTGACCCTTAATTTTTGTGAGACTCTATTATCTGAGGTCTTGAGTTAAAGGTCAAAGATAGTTTTTAGACTATTTTCGTAATTAGCTGAGAATAAAAAACGAAAATAAAGCTAACGAAACAAATGTAGAAAAAACTTTGATCTTTCTTATGTAATTAGTTTTTTCCTTTCGGTTTTACTAAACGCAAACTCCAGGTAATTTTCGTCTTTCCGTCCGGCAAAGTTTTTGAACCCGATAATGAATCACGATTTTTGGCATCCGTTTTTCCTGAAACATCAAAACTCGATGCATCCATTTTTTGTTCGGGAAAACTTTGAGCCTCTTTGGTAGGCGACGGATTTTCGTCTTTGCAGGTAGTCTCTTTTCTATTAGTCTCGGTTTTTCCCAAAAGTGTGCCGCTTGGCGTAGCGACAACGATCCTGTAATTTCCCTCACTGTCAAGTGAAACTAAAACGGGCAGGTTATCCGCTCCTCCTCCTATTTGGGTAACTGTTTCGGAATAACTCTCACTGTAACCTTTCCAGAAAGGATTTCTTCCCGGCAAACGGCAGAGCATTTCGCCAGTTGTTTCGAATTTCTTTTCAGACAAAACGCTTGACCGCATCCAAACTCTTGCCATCGCCTTACTTGAAGAAGTTTCGCTGCCTGATTTAGGCGGCATAAGTGTTGCCACAATTGAATTTTTTGCTGTGTAAGTTTCACTTTTGTTTCGTTTTGTGTTTTTTACCATCGCACGAGCTGCACCTTCATCGGTTGACTGTTTCGTCTCATTCCAATTGAACTCATATTTTACCGTCCCAACCCAATGCGGTTTGCAATTATCGGAAAGATTAGAACCCATTTGTTTGACGACGCTATCTGCAATTTGTTTCGCATCCGTGCCGGTTTGACGGGCAATAGTTTTTCCGGTTTGCGGATCCATCACGAAAACATTGTAGAATGTCGAGCCGCCCGGTCCGGGTGCGGCGGAAACGCTCATGACATAACTGGCTCCCATCAGATTTCCGATGTCGGTCAAAACCTGTTGCGGGTCATTGCCTTCGAGCAAATTCTTTTCACGCTCACTCTGAAGCATATCCCGTATATCCTGATCGTCCATTGTGTCAACGCAAGGTTTTTGGTTTTGCAATGCGGATTCGATCTCACTTCGGAGATTTGATGTTGCATTTTCTCCGCCGTTAGCTTGACTGGTGTTATCATGGATGACGATGGAAGTGCCTTTGGATTGGGCAAAATTGGAACTGAAGAGCAGTAACGAGATAATTAATGTTCCGAATAAGATTCTCATAGCTTTTACCTCCTTTAGCAGATGAATCTTTTGAAACTTAATTATCTAAATTTTAGATCGAAAATTCAGTGATAATAATCACTTTACCCGAAAATAAATCGGATTGGTCATTCCCAGCATTTTGCCGTCTTTATCGCGGATTTCGATTCTGACATAAGTATTTTTGCGGGTAGAAAATTTGTGAGTTTTAGGATCAACATCTTTGACACTTTTATATTCTTTAATGATTTTTCCGTCAGAGATCCAGACGATCTTTGCTCCCCAGGGAAAGGCTTTTTTGTCGAAGTTCAAACTGACCTTTTGATTCTTTTTAACCGTCACAATATCGCCGATTGTAAAATTTGGATTCGCCGTAAATTTGATCGTTTTTCGCGGATTTTCCGCTATAAAAACTCGTCCGGCTTTGATGGCAGTTAATAAATTCTGTTCGGTCAGCGATTCGGCACCGACAAAAACGGACGGATAGCCGATTTGTTGATCATTTCCCGGATGATGCCAATCGCTTGAGCCGACAGCGGTTATCATCTTTCCTTTTTGCAAGTATTCATCCCACATTTTCAGGGCTTTTTCGTCATCAGCGTCCCAATTTCCATTCCAGATTTCGACGGAATCCATCATTGACCGATCATCGCCGAAAGTCCACGAACAGCCGCCGCAGCCGAGCGTCGGATGGTTGATCGAAGCCAATCCGCCGAATTTATGTGCTTCATCGGCAATCTGTTTTCCGCTTGCCTCTAACCCCGGCAAAACACGGAAATCAACCCATTCTCCGGTCGGCAAACCCCAAACGTTGATATGTCTGCCGAAAGTCGTCACCTCTTCTCCGCGAATAACTAACAGGTCAGGGTATGCATTACTTGCATTAATTTCGTTGTGATGAGTGTAAGTGTTATGTTCCGTTACCGAGAAAAAATCAAGCCCGCTGGAAACCGCTCCGAAAAAAATGGTTTTAACCGACCAATCGCCGTCGCCGTGAAAACTATGGATATGAAGATCGCCGCTAAACCATCTTAAATTGTTACTGTAAATCGGATCCGGTTTTGAATAAGGAATGAAAGGAACTGATTGGTTTTTCTCAGATTCATATTGTTTCAAAGCCTTTTCGTCAATTTGGTTAAATGTTATTTTCAGCTTTAGTTCAACACCTTCAGGCGCAATTTTGCTTAACCCGACCAAAACAAACCATTTTCCCGCCAGAATTTTGCCTGCCTGATAACCGTGTGTGGCTTTGTCTTCGGCAATAAAAATCGTCTCGCGGACGTAGCCGCTGTAACCGCGAAAACCGTTTTTGTCGGAATCTTTTCCGGTAAATTCCGTCTCAAATAATCCGAAATTGAGTCCGTTTGCCCCATCTTTTTTATCAAAATCAAAATTGATGGAAAGACTTTTTGTGTTTTCAGGAACTTCAAAGGGAACGTATCGGTAAAGACTTTCGCCTTGTTTTGGCGGTTGGAATTTGACGGACTGCTCAATTGTTTGTCCGTTTATGGAAAAGGCAAACAAAAAAATCGAAAATAGAATTGTAAAAAATAATTTTTGATACATTATTTAATCTCTTAAGGCTTTGCGTAATAACCCGTTTTAGCTCGAACCCTAAAATCATTTTGATTTATTTTGACCTTAATTTGTCGCCAGGAACCGTCAAAATCTGTGTTGGCAGGCTCAAAACCTAGATTATAAACTGCTCCCAAACCGTTGATGATCCTTTCTGGAATGGTTAATAATTCCTCATCTTTTTTGATATTGAAATGTTCGCCGCCGCTTTCTTCGGCAATTAATTTTAAGGCACGAGTTGCGACGTTCAACCGTTTTTGCGAAGCGGTCGGGTCTTCTATCAAATAATCAGTCGGCAGTTGAATGGGGAAAAACATAATTTCATTGTCTTTGATTCGCATCAGCAGATTGCCGAAAGCCAGTTTGGAATCGGTTTCTATTCCGTCAGTGATAAAGATGATTGCCGAACCGCGGTCTTTGAAATCCTGTTTTTCAATCAAATCGAACGTGTCATTGAGTGCATCCCAAATCGAAGATGAGCCAAGACCTCTGAATTTTGAAACGGTTTCAGTAATATTATTTTGGTCGGGCGTAAGTTCTAACAGGGGGCGTAAATCATTGTCAATGTGGGTTAAAACGGTAATTCTGTCATTAGGTCTCAGCAATTTTGCTAAGATTCCGACAGTTTTCCATATCGTTTCGCGGATTCGGGCAGTCGAACCGGAAAGATCTAAAATCAGGTAATAATCGAAAGGCTCTTTGTTTTTTTCAAAAAAAGAAATTGTCTGGTCTTTATCGTCTTCGGTTAAAACAAAATCTTTAATTCCAAAGTTTAAAGTCTGAGTTGATCTATTATCGTTACCCAACACCCGAACTTTTACATTAACTAATTTTGTTGAGATTTTGATGGTGTCGTCATCATTTTCCAAACCTAAAACCTTGGTATCGGCTTGACGATTGACTGCTGGCGTTCGTTTCGGAGAATTTCGTCTGATGACCAAAGTTTGATATTTGGTTTCGATCTCCCGCATAAACGAATTCAGCGTCGGAAGTTCGTAAGATTTTCGCCATTCGTCAACCATTTTTTCATTTTCCAATGGATAGAGATAGACGATTCCATCGTTAAAAGCCAAATAAGTGCCGAATAGTTGCGGAATGCCAGATTTAATGCGGATCGAATCAACTAAAGTAGCAATGTCCGATTTTTTAACTTCGCCTTTTTCGGAGGCGGCAATTAAGATCGGCAAAAATTCGCGTTGGGTATTTGGCAACTCAACATTAAAGATCAAATCTATTTCAGCGGAAAAAGCATTTTGCCCCAAACTTTCTTTGCTGATCCAGCCGTTTTCCTTGTAGATCGTGCAGAGTCTTAAAATTCCGTCCTTTAGCAGTGAACGTCTTTTATCAATTAAGTCGGTGTTGTTCTTTTCACTTAGGATACTGTTTTCCAGATTTTTTCGGGTTCCATCAAGCTTGGTTAGTTCGGATTGAATACTTTTGAGATCATTGACTTTTTGCGGTTTTTTGATGGATTCGATAATTCTTTTTGAATCTTCGTCACTAAAACATTTTGTCTGTCCGTAAATTGTGCCGAAAAGTGCAATTGATAGACAAAAAATCGTTAAAGGCCTGATTTTTAACAGGTAAATATTGAAGTATATGTTTGAAAACATAAGATTTTAAATGAATTTAAGAATGATTATTGATTGTCGGTTACACTTTCGGCTTTGATTAGTTCAATTTCATCGCTTGGAAAAAGGGCTTCTTTTGAACTGTCTTTTTTTACAAAAAGCTGGATCCCCGCTTCGTATCTGGGTCCCTGAAAGAATTGCAGTTTGAAACTATGATCGCCTTTTGCCAATTTTATCGAACCGCCGACGGGCAAAAATTGATGCACTCCATCATTATCAACAACTAATTTCTTATCAACCCATAATTTTGCGCCGTCATCACTGATCAGACGGAATTTATAGTTGCTATCTTCTCCGATTCTGAAGGTAGTTGTATATTCGATGGCAAACCATTCGTAAATTTCCGGCAAATCTGGAAAACCATTATTCCAGGCTCTGGTCGGAACGTTAATTTCATTGACAAAAATGGACGTTATAGGAGGCAGCTTAGAAAAATCTTTGGGTAAAACAGTTGTCGTTTTTTCAATGATAAAAACGTCGCCTTTGATCAATTTCGGTTTAGTGTTTTTGCTGTCGGTTTGCCCCAAAACAACTATGGCAAGAAACAAGACTATAAAAAATAGACTGAAAAAATTGAATTGACGGCTTTTCATGTTGAATGTAATTAATTGATTTTGGGGATTTTACTACAAAATCATTAACTTTCACAAAAAAGTTAAATTTAATTTTTATTCTTTGCCAGAATCAAATCGCTGTAAGATTCGGAAATATAATCTTCGTCTTTGATTCCGAGAAACTCTGCATATTTGCGGCATTGCGATTGCAGTTTTTCGATGCCGATCGAACCGTCTTTGTCAATTGCTTCGACTTCGACAAAAGTTCCTAAGCCTTCTAATGTATCGAAATGAAATTTGACGTTTTCGATAAAGTAAATCTTTCTAAGTTTATCAACGACAACTTTTACGCCCAAGGTTTTAACTAAAATTTCTTTCAAAGTTTGGTCGGGCGCGTGTTGATAAAGTAGAATTTTTGAAGACTTTGCATCTGCCAGATTTTCTCTTTCGTAATGAATCAGCGAAGTTTCGATATTGCCTTCGCGGAGCTTTAATCTTCCGGTTAAAACATTAAAATAAGTATCAATCTGATGATCTTTGCCAACGAACTTCGGATTAAGTTGGAGCAGTTTTTCTTCTAATGCGGTTAAATTTTTGGCGTGTGCTTTGAATTCAAAATTTAAGATGTTCATTTTGTAGGTT
>DAORIL010000209.1:0-9762 GCA_035438525.1 Pyrinomonadaceae bacterium | reverse complement strand
ATTGCCCTCTTAAATGTGTATTTCGATCTCGACAAAGCAGACTTAAAGTCTGAAATGCCAACACATGTCCCATCACCTGAACCAATCGCGCCAATTGCAGCGGAAGAAATTCCTGTTTTAGAAACGCTACATTCACCGATTGAGGCAAGAGTAACCGATTACTCTATAGTGGAATCATCAAAGACAGAATCATCAGGACATATTTCACAGCCCGAATTGACTGCCCCATCCTTTTTAGAAAATGTTTTGGCTGACAAAAAACAATTAGTTTCTGAACCTCCTCCGCCAATCGTTAAAGCCACTAATGACCAAACTTCAAGAAAAAGTAAAGGGATATTTTGGGCAATACCAATAATCGCCAGCGGGATATTAGCCGTTAGCGGAATCAGCGGAATAATTTGGTTTAATGGATTAAAAAATCCATCTGTCTCTAATGTAAATTCAAATGCGGCGACACCAACTCTAACACCTAATGAATCATCGATTACGGTAATCACAACGCCTACACCGAAAGTTTCGCTAACACCGGCACCAAATCCTTCAAAACCTACGCCTGCGCCACCAAAACCGACACCGACAGTAAATAGAAGTTCAGGAACTAAGAATAATAGCAGTAAAGGAACATCAGGTGGAGGCAAAACTAAGGGAGATAAAGGCTGTATTTTTCGCCCTGAAGGTTGTCAATAGAATTTAAGATTTCTTTAAGGGAATGAATTTTGAATATGAATAATAGCTCTAAACTTTACCTTTTATCAGCAAGTTTTCTTTTACTATCCGGGTTTATTAGTCTTGTCTTTTATTCGCAAACAGTTACGGCTCAAACTAAACCGCTGACTTATGCCGAAATAACAACTGCGCTCACTAATATTCAGAACAACAGACAGGGTAAATCAACAACTAAAGCCGAAGCGATTGCATTAGTAATTGCAGAAATTAAAAACCGTGGAATCGACGAGACTTTTTCAGCCAACATAGAAACCAATTTAAGAAAATTAGGTGCAACTGATGAGTTGATTGAAGCTATTGAGCAAAACTCACCCAATTATGAGTTTTATATGAAACGTGCTGAGAAAACTGTCAAAAACTTTGATTATACAAATAATTCTATTCAAATTGAGTCTGCCCTTGCCGATTACACCAAAGCCATTGAACTGAATCCTAAATCTGATGTCGCTTATTATAAACGGGCGGATTTATACTTTTGTAAAAATCTTAGATGGGGAATAAACGGATGTGTCACCTCTAAAGACGGATATTATTATCGCGATTGGTTCTTAGGAATAGTAAATAAAGATTCTAATCTAGCTTTAGCTGATTATAATAAGGCAATTGAATTGAATCCACAAATTGCAGATATTTACCTTTGGCGTGGAAGTCTCCAAGACGACCTAAACCTTGCTCTTTCTGATTTTCAAAAGTTTAGTAATTTAAAGCCTCTGTCTGAAGATGCTCGCCATTTTATTTCCAAAAGTCTGAGCCAATTAGCCTTGAAATATTTTGGAAAAAAAGAATACGACCTTGCTATTAACAGCTATAACAAATCCTTTGAATATATTGATGATAAACATATTGAGTTTAAAATTAAATACACTGACGAAATTGTTACACGCTATATTAATCGTGGAATGGTTTACCTCACTAAAAAAGAATACGACCTTGCTATTGCCGACTTTGACAAAGCTATTAAAAATCATCTTGAAATATTTTCTCGCAATATTGAGAGAGGAACAGAATCTGAAAACTACTATCCGTATATTAAACGCGGGTTGGCATATGAAGGTAAAAAAGATTACAAATCAGCTATAGCAGATTTCCAAAAAGCACTACAAATTGCCACTGGCAATGATGAAGCAAAAGAGGCTTTGGCAAGAGTTTTGAAGCTAGCTAACCCGTAATTTTCAAATTCTCTCAAACGAGGTAATTCAACCTATGAAAAGTAACTATCAAATCAACTTTTTAGCAATATTTTGGCTCTTCATTTGTGGTCTGGTAGCTATTGCCCAAGACAGACCTTTGACCTATCCCGAAATAATGACTGCGCTCAATAACAAAATTCCAAACAAGACTTTCAAAACCAAAAAGCAAGTTGTAGATTTTTTGATTGAACAAGTCAAACAACGCGGAGTTAAAGAAGAATTGTCGAAAAAAATGAGCGTAACTTTGAGTGAGGCAGGCGCAACCGAAGACCTTATCACCGAAATTATCAAAAACTCAGGGAAACAAAGTTCTACTGCTTTAGCCGAATCTGAGGATTACGCTTTTTATATCAAACGGGGAGATAAATTTGTTGAATCAGATAGTGAAAGTAGCCAAAAACTAATGGATTTAGCTGTTGCAGATTACACAAAAGCAATCGAATTAAATCCGAAATCCGCTGAGGCTTATTATAAACGTGCTAAGTGTTATCGTGTTTTATTTACTCGTGGAACTTTATCAAACTGGAAACTTGTCTTTATTGACCTAAATAAAGTAATTGAATTAAACCCTACTTTCGCTGAGGCTTATTTAGAACGCGGTAATTTTTATCAAGGTCAAATCTCTGTTAAACCCAATGAAAAAGAATATGATACTGCCCTCTCTGATTTTAATAAAGTGATTGAACTAAATCATTCAAATCAGATTGTAGCAATGGCTTACAGAAATCGTGGATCGCTATATAATAATCGTGCTAGAAAATCCGCTGAAAACAAAGAATATGATCTTGCGATTGCTGATTTCACCAAAGCTATTGATGATTATACAAAAGCAATAAAACCTGATAATGATCACTTTAGCGATATATTTTTGCTATTAGTTTTTGAAAGTCGCGGTAAGGCTTACTTTGATAAAAAAGAATATGACCTTGCTATAAATGATTTTACAAAAGCTATTGATCTTTATACAAAAGCCATAAAATCTGGAAGTCTTAGAGACGAAAGTTTTCTTTTGTCAAGGAGTTACTCTGAACGTGGGTTAGCTTATGAAAGCAAAAAAGACTATAAACTAGCGATTGCCGATTATCAAAAAGCGACACAATTGAATCCAAATAATAAAGAAGCAAAAGAGGCATTAGCGAGAATTTTGAAGTTAGTTAACCCATAAAAAAAGAGAGT
Source organism: Pyrinomonadaceae bacterium (assembly GCA_035438525.1). GTDB lineage: Bacteria > Acidobacteriota > Blastocatellia > Pyrinomonadales > Pyrinomonadaceae > JAIBCC01. The sequence goes on along the minus strand of DAORIL010000209.1, from coordinate 6,670 downwards.
GCGTTGAACACTCTCCTCATTATCGGTAAAAATTATTTAGACTTGAACTTCAAACTTTTTACTTTTACCTTTTTACTTTTTACTTGACCTTATCGTTGGGTTAATTCCGGCGGAAGTTGTTTATCAATCTTCGGACGTTCTTTCAAATCAGCCAATTCCCACATGGTCAAAAAGATAGTTCGTGAAATTTTTTCCATCTTTTTATAATCAATTTTGTCGGGGCTGTCACTAGCCTGGTGATAATCAACGTGAACACCGTCAAACCAGAATGAAATTGGAATTCCATTAACCGCATAATTGAAATGGTCGGAGCGGAAAAAGAAACGATTCGGGTCTTTTGGATCGTCAAAACGGAAATCGTAGGTCATTTTCAGATAATTGTTATTGGTATCAGCCACGATTTTTCCGAGCGTTGAGCTCATCATATTTGAGCCGATCACAAAAATTTCGTTTTCACCCGAAAGTTCTTTGTTCTTTGGTTCAGTATCGCCGACTTTTTTACTTCGCCCGATCATATCAATATTGAGTTGAGCCGTAACTTTTTTGATGTCAACGGTTGGAAATTTATTAAAATATTCACTTCCCCACAGACCTTTTTCTTCGCCGCAATGCCAGACAAAAAGAATCGAGCGTTTTGGTTTAACCTTTGATTTAGCTAAGGCTTCGGCAATTCCTAAAACTCCGGTCGTTCCCGAACCGTCATCATCTGCACCATTGAAAATTTTATCGTCGCCGGGCGCATTCGGATTTACTCCAACGTGATCGTAATGCGCGCCGATCGCAACCATTTCATCTTTTAATTTTGGATCGCCGCCTTCCCACAATGCAACGACGTTTTGAGTCCAGGCAGTTTCGGCTTTGGTAACAGCATTAAAATTAGCAGTTGTTTTCAAAGCTGCAGCAGGTGCATCGGCTGTCGTCATTGGATTTTTGTCAGCACCTTGGAAAATAGCTTCGGCAGTTTTACCGGAAACTAACAAAACAGGCAAAGTAGGGGCTTGCGGAGTTGCTTCACGGAGTTTTTCGGGGAACATTCCGCCTTGTCTGAAAAAGTTCCTAACTTGTGCCCAATTAGCCTGGAGATTTGGCGGAGCCACTAAAATCACTCCAACCGCGCCTTTTGCTTTGGCATTGGTGACCGGATCAGCCCAGTCAGTGCCACGAGTTGCCGGAGTTAAATCCCTTTGGGTTAATCCGGCAGGGATCGGAGTCAAAAATCTTTGATTAAAGCCCTGACTATAAATAACTACGATCTTTCCGGTGACATCTAATCCACTCAGAGCATCAATCCCTTTGGATTTAACCATCCAACCGTCTTTAGCATAAACTAATGAACCATTTCCTGTGCCGCTTCCGCTCCAACGGAAAAAGTCATCGCCGTAGGCTAAACTTTTGTCACTGACAGTTAATTTAGTGGCAGCAGGATCAACTACGTCACGACGCAAAGCAATTTTTTGCAAATATGTGCCGTTATCGCCTGCGGGTTTAAAACCCCATTTTTTAAGATTAAATGCAATAAAGTTTGCTGTTGCATCTAATCCGGGCGAAGGCGTATCGCGCCCTTGCATTGCGTCATCCGCAATAAAATAAAGATAATCTTTTAATTGTTCTGCTGTAATCTGTTCCGCTGCTTTTCGGGCGGGGGAATTGGGTTTAGTTACCGTCTGGGCAACCAGGCTGATTTGAAAGACAAAAACAGCCAACAAAAAAAATCCGACGAATCTTCTCTTCATAATTTTCCTTCTAATATTTTGAACAAATTTTTGAACAAATGCAGTAATTTTTTATTTGATTAGTCTCAATAAAACCGTCATTCGGGGAAATCCAAATATGCGATTACTTTATACTATTCAGCAACTATTTTCCAATTACTGTTAGATAATTGCCGTAAATTTCAATTAGTCCTATACTTTCTGAGGCGGAGATTTATCCCCTTAAAATCCCGAAATATGTTTTCATTTAACAATTTGGACAAATCCGACGCACAACTTTTGCTTGCCTGTCGTCAAGGCGATGAAAATGCCTGGAATCAATTAGTCGAAAGATTTCAGCGTTTAATTATGACAATTCCCCGTCGCGCCGGTTTGAGCGAAGAGCAGTCTGCTGATGTTTTCCAAGAAGTTTTTTTGACTCTTTTTGAAAAACTAGACGAGATTGAACAACCCGAAAAACTACGCTCGTGGTTGGTGACAACTGCAAAATTTAAAACTTGGAGCGCAGTTCGGGGTAAAACGGCTGCTTATTCTTTGGATGACGAAGAGCAAAATGCTGCCGAGATCTTACCCGACCAAAGTCCTTTAGCCGATGAAGTTTTAATTGAAATCGAAGAACAGCATCGAATTCGCATTGCAATCAATAAGTTAGAAGAACGATGTCAAAAGATCCTGACAATGCTCTATTTGCGCGAGCCTCCTGCCTCATATTTTGAAGTCGGCAAAGAAATCGGTGTCGGAGAAACCAGCATAAGTCCTTTGCGTGCAAGGTGTTTGAAGAAATTATCAAAATTTCTGTCAATTTGACCGAAAAAAGTTGTCTTTTTACCAAAAGGTCAGGCACTGTATCAATGATTTGAGGAAATGGTCAAAACAATGAGTCTAATCAACAAACATTTATCAACGGAAATACTCATCAATTTAGCTGACGAAAAACTGTCAGGCGATGAGATTGCATCAGTGAAAGCTCATCTGAAAGATTGCTCAAAATGCTTAACCGAAGCAAATAAATTTGGCGAAATCATCCGTCTAATGCAAAAGGACGATTCAAAAGACGCGCCGCAGGATTCAATCGTTTGGGCAAAAAATCTTTTCCGTTCAAGAATTACGAAGCCGAAAAAATCAACTTTGCAAAAAGTTCTGGCAGTTTTGCAGATGGATTTGTCAAAAAATCAGCCGGCTTTCGGCGAACGCTCATCTGCAACGGCAACCCGGCAAATGCTGTTCCGTGCCGAGGAAATTGGCGTAACTTTGCGAATTTCCAATGACGAAAACCAAATCTCAGTAAAAGGACAAATTTTGGGCGCAGGATTTGACGGCTGCGAAGTAATTTTGAGCAATAACGAAAATTCATTCTCTGCAACTGCAAATGAACTGAGCGAATTTAAGATTCAAACCATTCCAAACGGAATTTATACACTCACAATTCGGAATGCTGAAAAAGAAATTTCAGTTGAAAATTTAGAATTAAGCTAGACACCCGTTTACAGGGGAACGGGGGCAAAAGAGGCGGAAAGACTCGACGACTTTCTGCCTCTTTTTTTTATTTTGCGTTTATGCTACCTTAAACATTGTTAAATCATTTCAAAAATTGCTTTAAGTTCTAATAAATGCCCCGTCAAAAACTAATTACCCGATTGCTGGAAACTAATCAAAAAAGCTCTCACTTAGTTCTGTTTAAAGAGAACTCGGCAATAGTTGATTTAGAACTGGCAGAAGCGTTAAAAAACACTTATTACAATTCGTGGACTACAGAACCGAGAAAAACCCGTAATGCGGCACTTGCACTAGAGACTTTATTTACGATTTTACCTAATTTGGAAGTTAAAGCATTAGCAAACTGGGTTAAAGCAATTGCTGAATTAACCGAAGGAAAAACACAATCTGCCATTCAAAACATAAACGATTCGTTCAAAATTTTCATATCGCTAAAAAAATCGTATCAAGCTGCACAAACACAAGTTAGCAAACTTTACGCTTTAGCTTTACTTGGTAGATATGACGAAGCGATTGAATGTGCAAAAGATGCACTTAAAGTTTTTGAAGAATACGGAGACGAACTAGCTGCCGGGAAAATTGAAAAAAATTTAGGGAATATTGTTTCACGACAAGAAAATCATTTTGCGGCAGAAAACTACTATCTTTCTGCTTATAAGCGTTTTTCTAAACTAAAAGATGCAATGGAACTAACAATGTGCGAAAACGGTTTGGCAATGACCTACACTGCTTTGAACGATTTTCGCACGGCAGAAAAGTTTTATAAAAAAGCTCTTTTTCGGGCTAAAGAATCGGAAATGGTTGTCACCCAAGCCGAAATCGAAGCAAGTATGGGAAACCTGTTTTTGTTCCGCGCCAAATTTGACCAAGCCTTAAAATTTTTAGAACTCTCGCGCCAAAAATATAAAAAATTAGAGATGCCGCATCAGATGGCGGTGGCTGAACTCGAAATTGCTGACGCTTATCTCGAACTAAATTTGGTCAGTGAGGCATTTGAATCCTACGGGAAAATTGTGGAAACCCTTGCCGATCTGAAAATGCAGGGCGAAGAAGCGCGAGCCAGAGTTAATCATGCACGGGCAGCCATTGCACTCGGTAAAAAAGAATTAGCCAAACTAGAATTAGAGAAATCCGCTAAACTTTATCAATCCGAAAAAAATCTGGTGGGCGAGGCTTTTGTCAAACTCATCGAAACCCAACTTGCAATGCTCACTCTTGATTACGAAAAAGCTTTTGAGTTAGCCCAAAATGCCAATCAAATGCTGGTTGAAAGTGGGAATTTCAGATATTCGTTACTCGCTAAGTGGCTGCAGGGCGAGGTTTTATTTAATCTCAAAAAATATGAAGAAGCAAAAAATATTCTCTCCGCAACTTTTGACGAAGCCTTAAAACAGGAAAATTCTTACTTGGCACAAGCAATTCAAACAACTTTGGGACGAATCGCACTCAATCAAAGCCATATAAACCAAGCCGAGATTCATTTCAAAAAAGCGATAAAACTAATTGAGATTTTGCGAGAACCGCTTCCAGCCGAAGATTTCCGGATTGCATTTTTAGGCGATAAACTATTGCCTTATCAAGAATTAGCAAAAATTTATCTATTGCAAGGTAAAACTAAAGCAGCATTTTTGTTTGTCGAACAATCTCGCTCCCGCGCCTTAGCTGATAATCTAAATAACAACCAAAATTTAGCCGCTTTCTCGGACGAAACAACCAAAATTATTTATCAGCGATTGGCAGATTTGCGCGAAGAATTAAATTGGTATTACAGCCGTCTTAACCGTGTTTCTGCTGAGGAAAACGCAACACTTTTTGCCGAAACAAAAATACGAGAAAAGAAAATTAATGAGCTGATGCGGCAAGTTAAGAATATTGAAAGTAAATCAAATATCAGCAGTAAATCATTAAGTCTCAAACGCTTGCAAACATCTCTCGGTAAAGAAAAAACCTTAATCGAATATGTTAGTTTTGATGGGAAAGTTTCTGCTTTTGTCCTTACCAAGACAAAACTTGAGTTTGTTAAGGACTTAGCGGACGAAACTGAGATCGGCGAATTATTGGAAGGTTTGCATTTCCAATTTGAAACAATGCGGTATGGAAATGTAAATTTGGGAAATTTCGTCAATGACCTGAAAAAACGGACTGATATTTATCTGCAAAAACTTTACAACAAGATTTTTCGCCCGCTTGAAAATCTGGTCAAACAACGAAATCTGGTCTTTGTCCCGTTCGGCAAACTGCATTATTTACCATTTGCTGCTCTGCATAACGGCGCAAAATATTTGACCGAAGAGCGCGAAATATCTTTTTCGCCAAGCGCAACGGTTTTACAAAATTGCTTGGAAAAAGAATTGCGCCCACTCACCAATGCCTTTTTAATTGGCGTCGCGGACGAAAAAATTCCGTTTGCACTCAAAGAAATTGAAAGTTTGAAAAAGATCTTGCCTGATAGTTTGAGTTTGAAAAATAAAAAGGCGAATTTCAGCAATTTCAAAAAGAACGCAGGAAATTTTGATATTGTGCATTTTGCTTGTCATGGACAGTTTCGCAGTGATAATCCGATGTTTTCTTCCCTGCAACTGGCAGATGGATTGTTGGCTGCGCGCGACATTTCCGAATTCAATCTAAAAGCTGAATTAGTCGTGCTTAGTGCGTGTGAAACCGGAATGAACAAAATTTTGGCAGGTGAAGAATTGTTAGGTTTGACTCGCGGTTTTCTTTCCGCCGGCGTATCATCTTTGGTTCTAACTCTGTGGACGGTGGACGATAAAACTGCACGGGAGCTGATGATTGATTTTTATCTGGAGCTAAAATCGGGTAAAAGTCCGGCTACGGCTTTAAGAAACGCGCAGAGAAACTTAATTAAGCAAAATTCGCATCCTTACTATTGGTCCCCCTTCTTTCTAGTTGGCAAATAAAAAAAATTTCTATATTGTGTCTTTATTATAGTAGTAGCAACACTGTGGTTTTAAAGACGGGTCAGTTAGTCTTTAATCGTCGAGGTTCATATGAATAAAAAAATTAGAATTAGCTTTTGCAAATGGCTGATAGCTTTAGTATTGCTGCTGCCTTTATTTTCTCCCGCAAAACAAGTTCTGGCTCAAGATTCGATTCTCCCTAATGAGGTCTTGGTAAAACTAAATTCCGCTTCGGATTTACCTGCCATCAGCGCACAATACGGTATCACGCCGATAGACCAATTTGGTTCCCGCCCAATTTATCGGGCAAGAATCGTTACCGGAGCATTGGTTGGTGATGTGGTAAAACGACTTTCAAAAGATGTGAGAGTTGTTTATGCCGATGCTAATAGTGTGGTCGCTTCCCCTGAAGCCAGCGGACATTCGTGGAGTGTCGGGCATTCATGGAGTGTCGGCAGCAGTGTCGCCGATTACATCGGACAATGGTTTCCGAATATGATTCGACTACCTCAAGCCAATCAAATTTCAACGGGCGCAGGTGTC
>DAORIL010000208.1:0-9810 GCA_035438525.1 Pyrinomonadaceae bacterium | reverse complement strand
AAAGTGTTTGGAACTTCTAATTCGTGTGAATCAATCAATTTGGTCAAAAGTTCATCGCGCACTTTATTGTCGGCTTCCATTTTAGCCATCATCTCCAAATCTTCGCGCAATTTCTTGCGTAAATCTTTCATTGATTTGAAGTCTTCTTCTAAACCTTGCGCCCATTCATCATCAGCTTCGGGCAATTCAATCACGCCGACACTTTTGACTTTTGCTTTATAGGCTAATTTTTGTCCGGCAAGGCCTTCTGCGCCGAAATCTGCTGGATATTCAACTGTAAATTCTTTTTCGTCGTCTTCTTCTAATCCGATCAGATTATCGGTAAAAGATTTCTCGACATATTCTTCGCCCAGAGTCAATTCCAAATCTTCGGCTTTAATCGGTTCTTCTTCGGGTTTATCTACAAAAATACCTTCTAAATCAACGATCAGAGTATCACCGATTTGTGATTTGCGGTCTTCAACCGGCACCAGTGCGGCACCTTGTTGACGGCGTTCTTCGATAACTCGGTCAAGTTCTTCTTCTTTGACCGGACGAATCCGGCGAGTCGCTTCCAAACCTATATAATTTGGCGCGGCAATTTCGGGCATAACCTCAACGTGAACGTGCAATGAAATCGGTTGTGAGCCGTTAAATTTGACATTCTCCTGGTCTTCCAGATGCAAATGCGGTTCGCCAAGCGGATTTAAATTATGTTCCTCAATCGCTTCCGAGACTCGTTTTGGAATGATCTCGCGCATCACATCATTTTGAATATCATCCTTAAAACGGACACGGACAATATCAAGCGGCGCAAAACCTTTGCGAAAACCGGGGACATTAGCCGCTTTGGCATATTGCTGGCTAATTTTGTTAAATGCTTGACGCACATCTTCCGCCGGGATTTCAATATGTAACTCTCTTTGAGTCGGCGAAACTTCTTTTAATTCTGTTTTCATTGACTAAATTAAATAGCCCGTCCGAAACATTGGTAATGACGGGCAACCTCACATTTTAAATTGCAGATGGGGGAATGCAAATTACGGATTCTGGCTGGAATCAAACATTCAACCCTAAAAATAATGCCGAGAGCGAGACTCGAACTCGCACGACTTTCGTCACGGGCTTCTAAGACCCGCGTGGCTACCAATTACACCATCTCGGCTCAATTTCAAATAAAAAAGAGCAAATTTGAATTTATCGGATTATTGAACGAATGTCTAGCAGAGTCATTTTCCAAAAACGTAGTTTGGTTTATCCAAAGATAGGAGACGCAAAAAATTCTTGGAATAAGATTTTCAAAGGTTGGGATTTAAGAGACTGAAAATCAAATGACGGGCGCACCAAAAGGCAAACGTCATAACATAATTTGAGAATTTTAAGGAGAAAAAAACAGTATGAAAACAATGAAATTATTTTTTGGCTTAATGATGATCGCAAGTCTTTTATTCGGCACAGGCGCAGTTTCTTTTGCTAAAACGAAACGGCAAATGAAATTCAAAGTTCGTATCGAAAATATTTCGACAGGTGAACAAATGAATCCAAGCGGAACCAAATATCCATTTGCTCTTTCGCCCGGAATGTATGTGGTGAGCGAAAAAGAAATGCCGCTTTTCAAAGTTGGCAAAAAAGCCGCAATGGGTATTGAAATGCAAGCCGAAGACGGGAATCCGATGGGATTAATTGAAGCATTAAGCGGTAAAGTCGGCAATGCAAGACTCGGATTTTTCAATAAACCCGTTGGCGCAGAGATGCCTGCTCCGATTCTTCCCGGCGGCGCATTTGAATTTGAAGTTGATGCCGTTGAAGGTCAGAAATTAACTTTAACCACAATGTTCGGTCAATCAAATGATCTTTTTTATGCACCTTCAAAAGCCATCAACTTATTTGAAAAAGGTCAACCTTTAAGCGGCGACATTACCGATAAGTTGATGCTCTGGGATGCCGGAACCGAAGTTAATGAAGAACCCGGCACAGGTGCAAACCAAGCTCCGCGTCAAAAAATGGCAAATATGGGAATGGATGAAAAAAGCGTAGTAAAACTAGTTACTGATAACTTCAAATATCCTGATACCAAATCTGTTCTTCGTGTCACTGTCACCCCTGTCAATTAATTAAATCCAACTAAAAGTTAGTTAGTTTCTTGTCACTACTGCAGAGTGGTTTGGGCAAAGTTTTGTCCGAAAACTACTCTGCTTTTTTAGAAAGAAAGAGAGAATTTTATATGAAAAAATTATTACAAATAATCGGTTTATTGGTTTTATCGGCTTTTATCGTAGTTAGTTCAAATGCCCAAGTTACTGAAAAGAAAAGTTTAACACTCGAAGGCGCACGCCAGATAATTTCGGCGGCAAAAGATTATGCCAAGAAAAATAATGCTCCGGGCGGTGTGATTGCGGTCGTGGACGATGGCGGAAATTTAGTGGCTTTAGAAAGATTGGACGGAACTTTCTCTGCCGGAGCTAACATTTCCATCGGCAAAGCCAAAACCGCCGTCATGTTCAAACGTCCGACCAAATTTTTTGAAGATGTTATCAAAAACGGACGCACCGCAATGGTTGCTTTGCCCGATTTCACCCCGTTGCAAGGCGGCGTTCCGATTATGGTTGACGGTCAGGTTATCGGCGGAGTCGGCGTTTCAGGTGCAATGAGCGCACAACAGGACGAAGAACTGGCAATCGCCGGAGCAAATTTTTTGAGTGGTCAAAAGACTTTGCCTGTTACATTCTTTGATTCCGAAACAGTCAAAGCTGCTTTTCAAAAAGGTGCCGTTCTCGAAGACGGTTCAAATGGTGAAAATTATATGGTTCACGCTTCACGACGCGAAAAAGAAGGTTTGGTTGAAGTCCATGAACTCGATACCGACATTATTTACGTTCTGGAAGGCACGGCAACTGTTGTCACAGGAGGAAAATCAGTTGGTGAAAAACAAATTGCTCCAAATGAATTTCGCGGAACATCGGTTGACGGCGGCGAAACGCGAAATTTGAAAAAAGGCGATGTTTTGATCGTTCCCAAAGGCACTCCGCACTGGTTCAAACAGGTTGACGGCGCGTTTTTGTATTATGTTGTCAAAGTTCGATAAGAAATTTATCCACGAAGAAACACGAAGGAAGCACGAAGAAAAATTCAAAAAACTTCGCGTAATCTTCGTGAAACTTTGTGGATGAAAAAGGAGATTTTATGAAATTTATTACAGCACTTATATTTACGATCCTTTTTTCACTCGCTGTTTTTGCTAATGAAGTGCCGAACGGCAAAGCTGAAGCAAGTATTGACCTAACAACCATTGACGGAGCGAAAATGGTCAGCGGAATCTGGAAATACAGCGACACAAAAATTATTGAAACCGATTTCAAATCCGCCGGAACAGACAATCAGCCGACCGGAAATCCGGTTAAAACTTATGATTACACGCCGCACGCCGGAGTTGCGGATTTTGACGATTCAAATTGGGAAGTTATTGCGGCAAATGAATTAAACAAGCGGCGTGGTAATGGACGGCTTTCGTTCAATTGGTATCGAATTAATATTACGATTCCCGAATCTGTCAATGGATTTGACACAAACGGTTCAACTGTTGTTTTCCAAACAGCTTTGGACGATTACGCCGAAATTTGGGTGAACGGTGAGATTTCGCGTTATCTTGGTCAACAAGGCGGTTCAGTCGTCGCGGGATGGAATGCGCCGAATCGTTTAGTTATTGGGCGAAATGTTAAAGCGGGTCAGAAAATTCAACTCTCAGTTTTTGGGATCAATGGTCCAATTTCTAATCCGCCAACCAATTTTATCTGGGTGCGTGAAGCAAAACTCGAATTTTACAAAGGTTCAACCGAACCGATTGCCATTACACCAAGCGAAGTTAATGTCGAAATAATCAAAAACGATCCCTCCATCGAAAAAACTGTTGGTGCAAATCCAAAGGTTTTCAAACTTGCCGAAGGTTTCAAATTTACCGAAGGTCCGATTTGGACAAATGAAGGATTATTGTTCAGCGATCCGAATTCAAACATCATTTACAAATACTCAAAAGACGGAAAACTGAGCATTTTTCGCACTCCAAGCGGTTATTCCGGCGCGGATATTGCCGAATACGGTCAGCCCGGTTCAAACGGTTTAACATTTTCACCAAACGGAAAATTAACCATCAATCAACACGGCAATCGGCGCGTTGTGCAATTGGAAAAAGATGGAAGCGAAACGGTTTTAGCTGATAAATTTGAAGGTAAACGTCTCAATTCACCAAACGATCTGGTTTATCGCTCGGATGGAACTTTGTTTTTCACTGATCCGCCGTTTGGTTTGCCGAAATTCTTTGATGATAAACGCAAAGAATTAAATTTTTCGGGTGTTTATTCGATTTATAAAGGAAAATTGCAACTTTTAACCAAAGAATTTACTGGTCCAAACGGCATCGCTTTTTCGCCGGATGAAAAATATCTTTACATTGGAAATTGGGACGAAAAGAAAAAGACGGTTTACCGTTACGAAGTCAATCCAGACGGCACAATCAAAAACGGTCAATTGTTTTTTGATTTCACCAATTTCAAAGGCGAAGATGCGATTGACGGCATCAAAGTTGACTTGCAAGGCAATCTTTACATTTCCGCGCCGGGTGGTTTGCAGATAATTTCGGCAGAAGGAAAACATCTCGGCACAATCGTCACGCCGCAGCACGTTCATAATATGGCTTGGGGCGACGATGACGGCAAAACTTTGTATTTGTGCGCCCGAAGTGGACTTTACAAAATGCGTTTGAATGTGGCGGGAGTTCGTCCGAAATAATTCAGGGTTGAATTATTTTCCCCCAAAGTATTGGTAAAAATCTCTAATTGAGTTATTTTGTTGGAATGAACCGCTTAGAAAACAAAATCGCTTTGATTACCGGCGCGGCTCGCGGGATTGGTCGCGCCATTGCCGAGCTTTTTCATCAGGAAGGCGCAACCGTCATCATCACCGATATTCGGGATAAAGAAGGAATTCAAGTTGCCAAAAATCTTGACGGCAGAAATGAATTTCGCCATTTGGACGTAAAATTTGAATCGGAATGGAAAGAGATAACCGATTATATTTTTCAAAAATACGGACGGTTGGATATTTTGGTCAACAACGCCGGAATTACGGGGTTTCTGGAAACTTCGGGACCTTTTGATGCGGAAAATGTTGATATTGAATCGTGGGAAGAAGTCCATCGGGTCAACACCACTGGAACAATGCTCGGCTGTAAATACGCCATTAAATTGATGAAAGAAAATGGCGGAAGTATCGTCAATATTTCTTCGCGGAGCGGTGTGGTCGGCATTCCCGGTGCGGTCGCATACGCTTCAAGCAAAGCCGCCATTCGTAATCATTCAAAAAGCGTTGCCCTTTTTTGTGCGGAAAATGGCTACAAAATCCGCTGCAACAGTATTCATCCAGCAGCGATTATGACCCCGATGTGGGATGCAATGCTCGGCGAAGGCGAACAGCGGCAAAAAACGATTGAATTTGTCGAATCTGGAATCCCTTTGGGACATTTTGGCGATCCGCTTGATGTTGCCTACGGCGCATTGTATTTGGCAAGCGATGAAGCCAAATATGTGACGGGAATTGAATTAACGATTGACGGCGGCATTTTGGCAGGTAGTGCGGCAACACCAAAAAAGATTGACTAAATACAAGTTTATCGAAAGGTTTGGGTCCGTAAATAATTTTCGATCCTCAAATTTTTTCCATCACTGATAATCGAAATCGTTCCGTTTTCACCCGTCGTCATAGTTTTTGCGCCTGATTTTTTCCACCGGTCAACGACTTCCTCGTGCGGATGCCCAAACGGAGATACCTTGCCAACTGAAATGATTGCAAGTTTAGCGTTGGTCGCCCTTATCAATTCTTGGGTCGAAGAAGTTCGACTGCCATGATGCGCAACCTTAACCACATCCGATTGCAGCATTTGCGGCAATTGTAGAACTTCATTTTCTGCTCCTTTTTCCATATCACCTGTCATTAAAAATTTTGTTTCGCCGTAGATAATTCGCAAAACAATTGATTCATTGTTTTCCCACTTTGCATTTGGATTTGCGTCTGCATTGGGCGATAAAACTTCTATTTTCACCTCGCCAAAATTCAAAACATCGCCGCGTTTGACCATCGTCACCGGAATCTGTTTTTGCTCCAAAACTTTGTTAAATGCCGCAAAATCTTCATCCTGCAAAGGAGTGCGGGCAATTAGTGCCGAATTTATCGAAAAGTTCCGGGCAACATCGGTCAAACCTTGGATATGGTCAGTGTCGGCGTGGGTCGGCAACAAATAATCAATTTTTGAATAGCCTTTTTCCCATAAAAATTTTGAGACAACAGTTTCACCGATATTCTGCACATCCGGCTCAAAAAGTTCGGGTTCCTCATCCTCGCGCTGAACATAAATTTTGTTAAAATTTGCCCGACCGCCACCGTCGATCAACAAAGTTTCGCCCGTCGGCATCGTCACCAAAGCCGAATCGCCCTGTCCGACATCAAGAAAATCAACGTGCAATTTTCCATCAGTTTTCGGCGCACTAAACGGATGAAAAATTATAATTGTTAAAAAGATCAAAAAACTCAAAAAAGCAAACCAAATTTTGAATCTTGAATTTTGAATCTTAAATTTCAGAGCAAACGGCGACCATTGTAATAAAAAAATTGTCAGCGCAATAATCGGAACAAAATAAACTAGATAGATAATTCCAAATTGCCCTGCGTAATGCGGAAGACGAAATGATGACCAATCAAATCCGATAACAAAAAGCGTAATATTGAGAATCAACCAATTCAAGACCTCGGTTATCCACATAAACGGCGCAGCTAAAATTTCACTCAATTGCGCGATAAAAACTCCGACAATCGCTGTCAAACTTTCAATAGCAATTAACGCTCCGACCGGAACATTGAGCAAAATCGAAAAGACCGAAATTCGATGAAAATAAATCACACCAAAGGGAATCAGCCACACCTGGACAATCATCGAAACTATAATTGTTTCAACGATATAACGTAGAATCTTTTGCAATCTCCAATGCTCCAATTTTTCGGCGTAAGGCGTTTTGAACAATTTACATTGCCAAACGGTGCGCGATAATTCTTTTTGCCAATTTTTCTCGCTCCAGTAGAATGTTTCACACCAAGTTTTTAAACAGTTTGGAGCCTTTGGCGGAACCGGAGTTTCGGCTTGCGGATGCCATTTACCGATGGCTTGAAGTTTCTCAAGTAATGGAACAGACATCGCTACAATCGCTAAAACGCACATAAAAGTTAGCTGAAATGATTGGTCAAAAAGGTTTGACGGTTGCCAAAACAATAAAGCTAAAGCACTGATGGCAAGCGTATTAAGCAAAGTTCCCTGTCGAAAAATGACAAAGGCAAAATACCAAACCGTAAACATCAAAGCGGCTCGCGTAACGGGCGGATCTGCTCCAACTGCAATTGTGTAAGCCCACAAAAATAAGTTCGCCAGTAGAAATTGCCAAAAACGATTGCGGGTAAATTGACGCAAAAACAGGATCGCCAGACCGCCGATAAAAGTAATTTGCAACCCACTGATGACCAAAATGTGAAATGTTCCACCTTCCCGAAAACTTTCCGAAGTCGTTTTATCCAAATGATATTTATTGCCCAAAAGGGAGGCAATTAAAACTCCGGCTGTCGAAACTGAAAAATGTTTTTTAAATTCAATAATTAAATTTTGTCGGCGTTCGGAAAGCCATTCAAACGGCGCAAAAGTTTTTATTTTGCCTAAATTCTCAATTAACAAAGGACTTTTAATAATTGCCGTAGCATCAATTCCCTGTCGGTCAAGAATTTGTTTGTTTGAAATTCCGCCTGGATTTTGAAATTTTTCTTCGCGGCGCAACTCACAAGCCACTCGCAATTTTGTGCCGTATCCGATGGCTAATTGTTCATATTCATTAGCGGTTTGTTCGTCCCGAATCGGTAAAAATAAACGAACATTACCCGATATTTTTTGCTCAACACCTTTAGAAACAATACTTTCTGTTTTAATTATCAGGAAAAATCCTCCGACAGCGAGTTCCGGGTTTCCCTGAGAAATTCCCATAATTTCAAACGGTTCGCCCGATTTTAGAGTTTCGGAATCACATAAAACTTTCAAACGATTTGGTGCGACTGACAATTTTTCGACCTGCAAACACAAACCGCCGAGAGAGACGAAGCCTAGAAAAAGAAAAACGATACTGTATTTTTTTTTGAGAGAACCAATGGTCAGAATTATTGAAACTAAACAAATTCCTAAACAGATTTGCCATGAAATCTCGAAAAAACTACCCGCGAAGATTCCTACAGCAAAACAAATTGCCAGCCATGCTAACGGATACAGGGTAAAATTCGGAGTTTTCGTGAAAGAATTTTCCGCCATTTCTGAGGACTTCCTAATTTATTGAGGGGGGTGGGTTTATTTTATTCAACTTTGACCAGATTTTGCAATTCACGAAATTTTTTGTCACTCATTCCGCGAACTAAAATCAAATATTCGGCACGGCGAAAGTTACCATTTTTCTCTCTAAATTCGACAACCCTTTTTGCAATTTCTTTGCCGATTTGCGGGAGTTTTTCTAATTCTGCTGCCGTTGCCAAATTGATATTAATGGCATTTTCAGCGGTTTGTTCATGTTTTTGGATGTTTAATTGTTGATTTAGCGAGGGATTTGAGCAAGACGAAATTAATAAGCAAAAGATAACCCAAATCGCCAAAAATGTTAAACGTAACAGTTTAATAAACATTGTATAAATATTGTGAATAGGGGGGTTAGCCAAATTGCATCGTTTATGTGCAAAGTGCTAAAAGTTATTAAGAATCAACTATTTAAGTATGTGGAAAAAGAGTTTTCCACAGGACTTTTCCACAGAGACTGTGGATAAGTGTAACAACCCTGTAACAAAGCCCATAAACATTAGGCAAAAAAGATTTCACAGAGTTTCTGAAATAAGTCTCCCAGGATTATAAAATATCATTTCCCTTGGATCATACAAAGCCTTCCTAACCAATAAAAAAATATTAGAGAGGATATTTACCAATCATTGAATTATTGAATAAAAGGCGCTTTACATTCCTGGTTTATATGGCAATGTGCTTTTTATTCTCAACACGAAGGCACGCAAATATTTATTATTTGAGCAGTTTTTTCTGTAATGTCTTTATTTGCAGTTGACTAACTGTAACAAATACTTTATTTTTGGCAAAGGTTAGACCGACGAAGATCTTGAAATAGTTTCTTTTGTTTTTTCTCCCGCGTGGAAACTTTTATTTTTAAGAAAGTAAAAACGCACTTTATGACAACCAATTTGAAACTGATAGAAATAGTAAAAAAAGTAAATAATCCAAATCAGACAGAAAAACAACCGAAAAAATCACGAAATGACAATCTGACGAAAAAAGAACTTGAGTTAAAAGAACTCAAAAAGAAATTAGCAGAAGAAAGAAAAGCACTTAACGAAGAAAAGCGAAATTTAGGAATTGATTAAAAATCAAACTCTGATGCGCAAAAATAATGATCGGTCATCAGATAATGTATGGACTTGTTTTCACGAACGCGAAAGAAAAAGAAATCAAGTTCAAACTTGATTTCGATAAAACAAATCGTGTTCGGCATTTCTTTCAACGAATGAAACCATTCAATTTTTGCCATTGGTGATAACATATTTCAAAAAAATTGCTGCCTTGCAAACTTTTTATTATTCAAACACTTGAACAGGTTTGGGTTTTAAAGTTTGGTGTGTCTCAGGTTTAAAGGAAAAGAAATGCTAAAAGGGCATTTACAGACTTGGTTATATCGGCAATTCATTGATCAATGCTTTGTG
>DAORIL010000207.1:0-9834 GCA_035438525.1 Pyrinomonadaceae bacterium | reverse complement strand
ATAATATCGAAAGATTTGTCGCAATTGATGCCTTGAATTTAGGCGATATTTTTCTCGTCAAAGCGGGTGAAAGAATTCCTGCCGACGGAATCGTGGTTGAAGGAGAATCACACACGGACGAATCGCTTTTGACGGGTGAATCAAATCCAATCGGCAAAAAAATCGGCAGTAATGTTGTTTCGGGAAGTTTAAATGTCGGCAATGTTTTGCAAATTAAAGCAACCAAAGTCGGTCAGGATACCACACTTTCACAAATTATAAGCCTAGTCGAAAATGCAATTTCGAGCCGTTCAAATCTGGAAAGAATTGTTGATAAAGTTTCGCGATTCTTTGTGCCGAGCGTGATTTTTGTGGCAATTTTAACCTTCGCAATTTGTTGGGGATTTGGTTTCACCTCAGTTGAAGAGGGTTTGATGCGGGCAATCACAATCTTGGTTATCGCTTGCCCGTGCGCGTTGGGGTTGGCGACACCTTTGGCAATTACAGCCGCTGTTGGTTCGTCTTCACAAAACGGAATTTTGGTCAGTGACAGCAGCGTTTTGGAAAAAGTGCGAAATCTTGATGTCGTAATTTTTGATAAAACGGGAACAATAACGGAAGGGAAATTTGAATTATTGGAGGTGGCTTTGGCTGATAAAAATTCCAATTTTGACAAAGACTTTTTGCCGTTAATTGCTTCATTAGAAACATTTTCCGAACACCCGCTTGGAAATGCAGTTGTTCGTTATGCACAAGGCAGAAACGCGAGTGTGAACGAGCGTGTTAGCGATAAAGTTACACACTCCCTCACGGTCGCGTTTCTCCCACTTGAGACGAAAGATATTGAGATTTTGAAAGGTCTTGGAATTACCGGAAAAGTTGTAGGAAAACAAATATTTGTCGGGAATCAAAAATTGATTTCAGATAAAAATATAAATATTGAAAAAGACCTCGAAGCAAAAGCTCACGATTGGGAAGCCGTCGGAAAAACCGTGGCATATTTTGGGATTGAAAACGAAATTAAAGGGATTATTTGCTTTGGCGATGTGGTCAAAAACGATGCCAAAGAAATTATTTCTGAACTCAAACAGCGCAATATAAAAACGATGATAATTTCGGGTGATTCATTCGCAACAACTCAATATGTCGCAAACTTAGTTGGAGCCGGCGAATTCAAAACAGACGCGTTACCAATTGATAAAACAACCACTATCAGCGATTTACAGAAACAAAATCTATCAGTCGCAATGATTGGCGATGGTATCAACGATGCTCCTGCACTCGCACAAGCAGATTTGGGAATTGCAATGGGTTCGGGAACTGACATTGCGATGAAAGCCGCTGACATCGTTCTGATGGGAAATTCTCTGGAAAAGATTTTGACTATTTTCGACCTATCGCAAAAAACTTTTCGAGTCGTTCGCCAAAATCTCTTTTGGGCATTTTTCTATAACACAATGGGAATGACTCTAGCAGTAACGGGAATTCTCAATCCGATTATGGCGGCAGGTGCAATGTTGCTTTCGAGTTTGTCGGTAATTGGGAATTCAATGAGGCTTAATACTAAAAAATAATTTAGCCCGCGAAATACGCAAAAAACGCGAAATTTGGAATATTTTTTTTCGTGTGTTTCGTGTGTTTCGCGGGCTAAGTCAAATTACTTCAACGCTTTTTCAATCGCCTCAATCACACTTGGATCATCCGGCTTAATTTTCGTCGCAAATCTGGCTAATGTTTTGCCGTCCTTTCCAATCAGGAACTTTTCAAAATTCCAACCAATTTCGCCCGAAAAACCTGGGTTCGATTTTTCGTTGGTCAAATAAGTATAAAGCGGATGCTGATCTGCACCTTTGACCGAAATTTTAGAAAACATTGGAAAAGTTACTTTATATTTGAGCGTGCAGAATTCCTTGATTTCGGTATCTGTGCCGGGTTCCTGACCAAGAAAATTGTTGGCAGGGAAGCCTAAGATGACAAAATCTTTGTCTTTGTATTTGTCATAAACTGCTTGTAACTGTTCATATTGCGGAGTGTAGCCGCATTTGCTCGCAGTGTTGACGATCATCACGACTTTGCCTTTGTAAGTCTCAAGACTGACTTCACTGCCGTCAATATTTTTCATCTTAAATTCATAAAGCGATGAAACCTTAGGCGGTTCAGTTGGCGAAGGATTAAAGATAAATCCGTATTTATAAGCTAATCCCACGATTGCAAAAACTAAAATGACTACAATTCCACCGATAATTTTTAACATAAATTTTCCTCGATATTATTTATTCAATTCCCGACGATTTGGCGTATTTGGTGTCAATTGCATCGAATCACTCTTTTCACCGGTTTCGGCAAAAACTTCTTTTAATGCACCAACTGCTGACAGCATACTTGATGTTTCGACCGGCATAAATATTACTTTGGCATTATTGGTTTTTGCCATATCCCGCAAAGATTCGATGTAGCGAGCTGTTATCAAATATTGTGCAGTTTGTTCAGTATTTCCGCCAAGTGTTTGAGCAATTTGAGCAATCGCCTGCGCTTCTGCCTGAGAAGCTTTTAATCTGGCCTGCGCTGCGCCTTCGGCTTGCAGAACTGCGGATTCTTTTTCACCTTCGGAGCGGGTAATCGCCGCTGTTTTTTCACCTTCGGCTCGGGTAATCGCCGCTTGTTTTTCACCTTCTGCCTGTAAGATCAAAGCCCGCCGATTACGTTCAGCCGTCATTTGTTTTTCCATCGTAATACGGACGTCCTCCGGCGGAGAAATATTTTTGATGTCCACACGGGTTACTTTGACACCCCATTTATCAGTAGCATCGTCTAAAATCAAACGTAATTCGTTATTGATCTGATCACGCGAAGAAAGCGTGTGATCGAGGTCAAGTTTGCCGACCACTGAACGCATTCCGGTAAAGGTTAATTGCACTAGACTTCCGACCAGATCATTGACTTCATACACGCCTTTGATCGGATCGGTGACTTGCCAATAGATCACTGAATCAACATTAATCATCACGTTATCGCGTGTAATCATCGATTGCGGAGGCAAGTCAATAAACTGTTCGCGCAAATCAATTTGAGTTGTGCCGGGGCGGGTATTTGTCCAATAAACAGCTCGCGGAGAATCAAGAAAAGGAATGATCACATTCAAACCCGTTGCGCCGACCCGATTAAATTTACCGAGTCTTTCAATTAATATAACCGATGATTGCGGAATGATTTTGATCGTTTTCAAAGCGATAACCAAAAGCGCAATGCCTATAAAAACAAAAAATGCTAATCCGAGTCCGAACATTTCCATTTTTCCTCCAAGAGAATGTTTTTAATCAATATAAACTATTTTACGGGAATTAAGAAGAAATAGTTTGGCTAAACAAATAAGAAAAAAATAACGTAACCATTTAAAAGTTCAAAACGTCTTTAGCACGACAAATGTCAAAAAAGATTCAAAATGGAGTATTCAACAACTCAAGAAAATAAATTTGTAATGTCTTGTGCAAAAGAAACAAGTGCAGAGGTTTATGAATCGCACTTGATCGAATTGATTTTGGCGGGAGACGAGGCTGCTTTTGAACTGATTTTTGAGAAATATAAAAGATTAGTTGCCGTTATCGCTAGGCGTTATTTTCATACTCCTGAACAAATTGATGAAATTATCCAAATCAGTTTTACCAAGATTTTTTTTGAACTTAAAAGATTTCGCGGAAATTACGAATTTTCGTTGGCTAGCTGGGTTGGAAAAATCACGACCAATACCTGTCTTGACGCTCTCAGAAAACAAAAACGAAAGGCTGAAAAACAAATTGCAGAGTCTGATTCTGCCGCCGAAAGTTTTTTAGCTTCAAACGATAATTCTGAAAGAAAAATTGTTGAAAAGGATTTAGCTGAAAAATTGCTGGCACGAATTTCTCAAGAAGACCGCTCAATTCTGCAAATGATTCACGTCGAAGAAATGAGTGTCAGCGAAATCGCGGAAATTACGGGTTGGTCAAAATCAAAGATAAAAGTTCGCGCTTTTCGGGCTCGTCACGCGTTACGAAAAATTATTCACAAATTTTTGTAACCGAATAGATCTGCTAAACGTCATCTGGGGTGAAAAATGAAAAAACAGTATTTACAAAATGAAGAATTTGAACAAGTTTTGAGCGAAATGCTACAAGCCACAATCGTTCAGGATGAGGAAATTGAAGAGATTATTGCCTCGCCGAATCTGTTTAATTCAATTCAAACCAAAATCAATCAAGAGATTTTACAGCAGAAAACAAATATTACGAGGCGCAATTGGTTTTGGAATTGGCAAACTGCTGGAGCGTTTTTGGGAATTCTGATCGTTTTTATGATCGGTGCAATTTTTTACAATATTTCTGAAAAAGAAAGCGCATCGCTCATTGTTCAAACCAAGCCTTCGTCAAAATTAGAGATTCAAATTCCGAAAACTAAGACTGAAAATATTGTTCCGCCGCCAAAAATAAAACAACCTCTTTTGCCACGACCGATTGTTTTGAAAAAGATGGTTGCCAAGCCAATTAAACCTATTCAAGTTAAACAAATCCAAAGTCAGGAAGAAGATTTTGTGCCGATAAATTTTGCAACTGATCTAGAAGTTGCAAAAAAAGACGGGCGCATTGTTCGGGTCCAGCTTTCGCGTGCATCTTTGTTGTCACTTGGCGTAAATCTGCCGGATGAGGGTGAAAGTAAAAATGTCAAAACAGAGTTTTTGATTAGTTCGGACGGTATTCCGAAAGGAGTCAGATTAATTAAATGAAAATATTTATCAATTTCATCATTTCTGTAATTATCTTAGTTTGCACCGGTTATGCACAAACTGTTCCGGTCAATAAAGCAGTCGAAGAAACGCTGGTGAGTTCTGAAAATATTGTCAAAAATGCCCCGTTTTCAGCGGATGTTATCAGCGAAAACATCCAAACTTTGGTGGACGGCAACAAAATTAAAAACACCTTTACTTCAAAAATGTATCGCGACAGCGAAGGACGATTTCGGCGCGAAGGAACTTTGAATCCTGGGATAATGCTTACTCAACTTTTTAAGGCGCAGCCTGTTTTTCATATCGTCAATCCGATTGAAGGAGTTAGTTATTATCTTGATTCTGAAACAAAAACGGCGCGGGAAATGAGAATGAAGACAAAAAGTTATTCTCCGAGTGACAGAAAACTTTTCAAGGATCCAACAGATCTACCGACAAAAGCAAAAGAAGAAAGTCGGAAAGTCGAAGAAAAAATGGCCAAGGTTGGAGAAGAAAAGTGGAAGATTGGGGAAAAAATGGCCAAGGTCGAAGAAAAAATGGCAAAGACCCAAGAGAAGCTTAGAGACGACCCCAAACCAAATGAATTAGTCATCGAATCTGATTCAGTTAGATCTGAGAAATTGGGAACAAAACAAATAGAAGGTGTCGAGGTCGAAGGAACTCGCAATGTTCACCTTATCAATGCAGGAGCCATTGGCAACGAAAAACCAATCGAAATTGTTTATGAGCGTTGGTATTCCAAAGAACTGCAACTAATAATTTCTTCCCGATTTTACGACCCGCGCTATGGCGAGCAGCTTTATCGATTGACAAATATCAGTCGCAGTAATCCTGAACAGTCTTTATTTGAAGTGCCTAAAGATTACAAAATTTTGAGTCAGGGAAAACCAGTCGAAATACCAAAAAAAATAACAAATGACCCGCCAAAACCGCCACGTCCGCCAATAGAAAAGCGTCCTTAAAATCAAAAATTAGATTTGTTTGAAACCAGCGATTTCAATGGTTTTTGAAATCCTCTGGATACCCGTTTCTCTTTCAGACGGTTTGGTTAAAAGAGGTGAGATGATGTTCAAAATTGCCAAAATACAAATCATTTTTCTTTTGGTGTGGATGCAAACTATTGCGTTAATTGGGTTTTCGCAACCACAGGAGAAGGGAGATTTTTTCAACACCAAAGAAAAAATCGAACTATCCGAAAAAGATATTGCGGAAATCATAAAATGTTTTGAAACTAACAATTTGCCCAAATTAGTGGAAACATTTAAATCTAAAATGCCGCCGCCCGTTACCGAAAATAAAGTAAGAGAGGAAATACTGCAAAATCTTCCCGCAATAGTCAAAAAACTCAAGATCAATAATTCGGAAATCATTGAAAGTTTTCGTCGGATTGTCGCGCCTGTTTTAGATTTTTACGGCAGATTAAACGTGTATGAAATTATCGTTATTCATCACCAAACACCTGTTATGTTTTCAGATTCAGGTGTTGTTTTGGTCATTTCCAGCGGAATGATCGAGCGGATGCAAAATGATGATGTGTTATTAGGTTTTGTTGCGCACGAACTTGCGCACGAATATTTTGCCAAGGCGAGCATTCACACCAAATATGTGATTGGTCTCACGGAAAGCGAAAATGAATATAAAGCATTGACCAGAAAATATCAGGAAAGTTTAAGCCTCATCGAACTACAATGCGATAGCTTTAGTGCCTTAACCCTTGCCGATTTTGGTTATAATCCGTTAGCTTTTATCGAAGAAATCGAGAATATCGAAAAGGAATATCCAAATTTTGTCGGGACTTTTCATCCGAATCCGACCATTCGCCGAAAAGTCGTGGAAAGTATTTTGACGGGAACAAAAATCTCTACGGAAAATAAAATTTCAACAGAATTGCAAAAGCTCAAAAAAATGTTGAAATAATTTGATACGTTTTACCGAATAATTACGCGTTATTAGTTGAGGCTTGAAATAAAAGACCTAGCAAAAGGAATTGAATTTTGAGAGCCAAAAAGTTTTTTGAACAAATTGAGAATTTTTTTCGTAAAAATTTTTGAAAGTTTCGCAAAAAGTGAAAATTTGTCAGTCTTATATTTGTAGTTAGTTATTTTGAAAATAAAATCGGTGTCGGGAATCACACATACAGTTATCAATTCATATTCCGCAATTTATTCCGCAGTTATACTACTTTTTACCATTCTTTATGTGATTCTTGACACCGATTTTATTTTTTTTATTGATGGACTTGGTTTTGACTTTTGATCTTTTATTTTCTAACGAAAATCAAATTTTCACGCCTCTTTCTGCTTACTTGTATCTTTAATCAAAATCAAATCGTTATTAACGATCGGACGCACCAAAAAGAGACTTTTTCCATCATTTGAATAAGCAAAATAATTAATTCTGCCCGAAGTGAAATTTGTGAGTTGCTGCTTTTGTTTGCCATCGAGTGAAACTTTCCAAATATTCGGCACGCCGTCGGTGCTCCAATAGGTCATAGATTTTCCGTCAGGCGACCACGAAAATTTATTGATTAGGTTATATTCAAGCGTTCCGAACTCTTTTCCGACTTGATTTCCGTCAAAGGCTGCCAGATATAATTTCTTTTCAAAATTTTCGATATTATAAGCTGTATAAGCAATAGTTTTATTATCGGGCGATAGTTGGGGCGAAAACCCCGAATAATTTTCTTTGGCAAAAATTGTAGCGGCTTTTCCGCCGTCGATTGAGATTTTTAGCAAAGTCGAAGGTTGTTTGTCTCCGGCAAAAGCATTATTAAAAATTACATTTTTACTGTCCGCCGTAATTACCGGATTATAATCTCCGCTGGCTGGATTTTCTTCGGTTAATTGAACCGGATTCTTGCCGTCAATATTCATTCGCCAAATTCGTGCCGTTCCCGAACGAAGCGAGCAAAAAACAATGTATTTGCCATCAGGCGTGACTATCGGTGAATAATCGTCCGTTGTTTCCGAAGTCAATTGGCGGGGATTTTTTCCATCGGCGTCCGACATCCAGATATGCGTGTCATTTCCATCACGGCGGGTATAGACTATTTTGCCATCGGGAGCCTGAGAAACTCCGCCTGCACCTTCAAAATTCGGACTGTCAGGAATTACCTGAGTTGCATTTTTGGTCGAAACCGGATAATTCCAAATTGAATAAAAAGAATCTGATTTGACTGCAACAATGGTCGAATCATTTTGCGAAATTCCGATGTTGAAATAATTATTAACATCGTTTGTAACCTTCTGAAATTCGCCGGTTGGATAATTTATGCGCCAAATCTGATTGGGCGAATCTTCTTCGTCTTTGGCCGAAATCAGAATAGCTTTTCCATCGCTGAACCAAATTATGTCGCTAATATTCGACCATTGTTTTTCGCTGATTTTTCTAAAATTATGATCGGTGATCGAAAATTCTAAAAGATAATTGCCTTTGTTGACACCGCCGATATTATTTCCGGCATTAACCAAAATTTTGTCACTGGTTGGCGACCAAGCCGAGATATTGAAAAAATCAAACGAAGCTTCTTTGTTGGAAGTAATGACTTTTAAGTCTGAACCGTCAATATTTGCCGTAATTAGATCATCTCTGCCTCCGTTTGAAACGTGACGCAAAAAGACCAAACGCTTTCCATCGGGCGAAAAAGTGGGCATACTGTCCACATCTTCGATTAATTTTTTAGAATTTCCGCCTAAGGTGGGAACCTGATACAAAGTGTTGATGCTAAAGTCTTTGCCGGACTGAGTATAAAGAATATGATTACCGTCCGGCGAAAAAGTAACGGTGCGAAAATCCAAAACATTGGGTGGCACAACTGTGACAGTGCTGTCAGTTGCAATTTGTCTGACGACCAAACTTCGATTTCCAACATCGCCGTTGACATACGCGACATATTTGCCGTCAGGTGAAATTGCCGAAAGTCGAATTTTACCGTTGGTATTAAGCCTTGAAATTTGAGTTCTTTCAAAAGATTTAGCAGATGAATTGTCTGATGTTCCAAACCATTTGAAAGCTCCAAAAACCAATGCTGAGAGAATCAATAAAGCCCCGGCTGCGACCGCTCCAGTTTTTAAAAATGAATTTGGTTTATTAACAGCCGCAATATTTTCGGTTTGAGTCGGTGAAATTTTAGAAATTACGGTCGGATGATTGGCACTCGCGGTTTGATGAATGATAGTCGGGTTTTCACTATTGCTCAAATCATTCGGCGCAATGTGTTTCTGGCTTTCCTGACTAATTTCGTGTTCGATTTTGGTCAACAAATTATGCAAATCTGCAGCAATTTCTTTGCTGGATTGATAACGCTCGTCAATTTTCTTTTGCAAAGATTTGTTGATTATTTCGTCCAATTCAATCGGCGCATTCGGAATTACTTCTAAAATTGATTTTGGTTCTTGATATATGACATTTGCCAAAGTGTCGCTGGTAGTTGCTCCATCAAAAGGTGCTTTTCCGCGGAGCATTTCGTATAAAACAACACCCAAACTCCAAATATCGGTGCGCTCATCAATATTTACTCCGCGAGCCTGTTCGGGCGACATATAACGGACACTGCCGATGACCATTCCGGGAGTTGTTTTGATAAGTTCATCAGTCGAAAGATCGGCTTCGTTTTCAATTGTCGGTTTAGCCAACCCAAAATCCAAGACTTTGACATAACCATCGTGACGAACCATCACATTTTCTGGTTTGATGTCACGATGAACGATTCGTGCAGAATGTGCTGCGACTAAAGCATCTGCAATTTGAGTCGTAATTTTTAAAGCTTGGACGATATGGAGCGGAGATTGCCGAATCAATTCACGCAGAGTTTTTCCGTCAATCAGCTCGGTTGCCATAAATAATTCGCCGTCAACTTCGCCGATTTCGTAAATGGTAATGATATTTGGATGATTTAACGCCGAGGCTGCCCGCGCTTCACGACGGAAACGGCTTTTCTTGCCGTCATCAACCGAATAATCCGAATTAAGAATTTTGAGAGCAACAACACGATTGAGTTCTTCGTCGTAAGCGGAATAAACTTCGCCCATTCCGCCGGAGCCGATTTTAGAGCGAATTTCGTAACGTCCAAATTTTTTACCAATGAGCATCATTTAAAT
>DAORIL010000206.1:0-9846 GCA_035438525.1 Pyrinomonadaceae bacterium | reverse complement strand
TGACATCACCGCCGGATGCGTTGGGAGCGTTGTATTTTCTGCCCGGTCAATATCTTTTCAAACGAATCGAAGGTGAAAAAGAAACCGCTAAAGCCCTGTCGAGTCAGCAAATCGCCCGCGCTTTTCGTGAATACCGCATTGATACCGGTTGGATTACCCGCAAGATTCTGCGTTACCGCGAAGAGCCGGAAGGCAATTACATACTGTCCTTTGAGCCTGCCGGAATGAGAACGATTTTCGTGGAAACCGAGGGCGGCGAGGTCGCGGAAATGACGATTCCTTTGCCGACTCTGATTTTGTTCGGTCGCCGAAACGAATTTTATCTGTGGGCGGCGAAAGGGAAAACGGTTAATAAACAAACTAAACTAGCGGTCGCGCCGTTGCCCAATATCGGCGGCAGTTCGAGCGGCAAAATCTGTTTCGGCAGTAACGAAGTTCCCGAAGCGCGAGTCGAAACGCTGGATAAAGTTTGGAATCTGATTTTTAACGCGCCTTTTAACCGCGACCATTCAGCCCAAAAATGCGTTTCTGAACCGAAGGATGTTCGTCATCTTTTGTTTGCTTTGGCAAAGAAAAATGCCAAACGATTTCCGAAGTCTGAACTTTTGGAAATAAACGCCACAGTTGAAGATTTATGGCATCAAGCCGTAGAAAAGAATTAATCCTCGAATTTCAAAAAATATGCAAAACAATTTGAAAGTGTTACCGTTCGTCCCGAAATTTGTCGAACATAAAATCGCATCGTCTGAAACGCAAAATATTACGGCTGTAATGTTTGAATATCTGATGGCGGGAAACGGTCTGTTTATCCGTGCGAAACGTAAAGAATTTTCGGTTTGTTTGCCCGTGTGCCATGAACCGATTAAAGGTTTGCCTCAAATCACCGGCGGAATTATTTGGCATAAACCTAAAATTCCAATTTATATTTGGCAGCAAATTTTGGAAAATGCACGCTTTGGTAGCGATTCTATTCAATTTCGAGAAGATGTTTATGTAGTTTTCTGGCACGAAGCAACGAGTCAGTGGTGCTGGAAAAACATCGGAAAAGAAAGGCAATGGGCGCGAACTATTGCCGATGATTCTCTCAGCGAATACGTCGAAGCGTGTATCGAACTCCACACACATCCCGACGGCGTAATTCATTTCAGCAAGTCGGACGACCGCGATGAAAGCGGCAAATTCCGTATTTTCGGAATCTTGATTGACATTCACACGAACAATCCCAAAATTCGCTTTCGTTGCGGAGTTTATGATTATTTCGCCCAAATTCCAGCGAATTATATCTCCGAAATTCCCGAAGGCGTGCTTGATTTGAATAAATACGAGCAGATTATCAAGAAAGGTGGCTATGAATCTTGATTTGAGTTTTGCGAAAAGTGCGCGGATCTTGCCGAAAGAATTCAGCAAATTGAAAATTTATCTCATCGGCGCGGGCGGCACGGGTTCATTCGCCGCGATGAATCTTGCCTGTCTTTTGTTTGAAATCAAAAGAATCGGTAAAGCGGCGGATTTGACCATTATTGATCCAGACATCGTGGAAAGCGGCAATATTCCGCGCAGTAATTTTTGTGCCGCTGAGATTGGAAGATTCAAAGCGCAAACGCTTGCCGAAAGAATTACGCTCGCGTGGGGATTGGAAGTTTCTTACTCAAACGAAAAACTGAATTACGAAAAACATATCAAACCAGGTCGTAGCGGTTTCAAGGAATTAACGATTTTGGTCGGTTGTGTTGACAACCATTTGGCACGGCGCGAAATTCACCGATCACTCGAAGAAGCAAATAAATACAGCTCACAAAACGCGCCTGAATGTTGGTGGATTGACAGCGGAAACGGCAAGTTTTCAGGACAGGTTTTAATCGGCTCAGAGGTAAGGAAAGAAAAATTGGAGAATTATTTTTCCACTTCGACAATTTGTAAAAAATTACCTGCGCCGTCGGTTATTCACCCCGAACTGCTCGAAAATCAGGAAATTCCGATCCCGCGTGAAACGGCGGAAAGGTTGTCCTGCGCCGAAAGAATCAGTCGCGGCGAACAAAGTCTGAATATTAACCAGCGCGTTGCCGTTGAAATCGGCGAAATACTGACCGAATTTGTATTAACCAATAATTTGCGTAGGTTTGCCACCTATTTCGATTTGGAAAGCGGCACGAGCCGTTCAAGTTACTGCACAACTGACAGTTTATCCAAAGCTGTGAATCAAGCCGAGATAAGCAAACCAAAATCAAAACGCCGCCGTTATGCAAATGCAGCTTAATCTTTATTCTCGATCCGATCTTTACCATATGCTTGCCGCCGCCTTAATTAAAAAGAAACCGTTGCCGCCAGAGGGTTGGAGCGTAGTCAAACTTGATGAAGAAGTTTATCGTGCCGGAAAGGAATATAATCCAGACCTTTTTGCCCGACACCACGATGCACTGATTACTTGTGTTTTTTATCTGGTAGATTTTGCCAGACGGATGCCCGAATGGATCAATCTTTCGCCCGAAAATGAAAAAGTCCGCAAAATGTGTGGCGAACTCGCCGACGAAATTGAGCAAATAACTTACGAGCCAGAAGAAGTAATCGCCAAACACGGCAAATTGAAAAGTTGGCTCAAAGCAATTTTGGCGGTTCAGACTTGCTGGATTTACCGTGAAGAAACCGAAAGAGTGATTGCCGAAAAGGAAGAAGCAAAAATCTTGAGTCGCACTGAACAACTTATTAAAAGCAAAAGCCTTGAAGCCAATGCCCAAAAGGACAAATGGCAATCCGATTTGGCACGTTCGATTTTTAACAAAGTGAGCGGCAGACAAAATCCGTCAGAACAGCCGAGTTTGTTCTAAAACTTTCAAATTCAAAAATTATGGAATTACTGCCAACCGAATTGCGTGAGCAATTACCGAAACTTTACGAACAAGAGGAAAGTGAAGCCCAAATTGTTTATGTCAAATACTTTTTTCCCGCCGGAAATTGGACGTGGTTTGTGACCGAAGGCGAAGCCAAGGGCGATGATTTTTTGTTTTTCGGTTACGTTATCGGGCTGGAGGAAGAATGGGGATATTTTACTCTCAAACAGCTCGAAGAAATCAATATTCACGGATTAACCGTTGAGCGCGATTTGTATTTCAAGCAGGAAGGTTTTAACAGTTGTTTGCGGCTTTGGAAACAGGAACGTGGCGGTTGATAAAAAAATAAGCGGTTAGCAAATATCAGCCAATTTTGGTTGTTCAATATTATGAATACAAATCAAGAAGTTTCGTCAAATATTCCGTCAGCAACATCAATTCTGAGCAGCTTTTTGGGCAAGAAAAAAGTTATGAGCGAAGAAAAAACCGAAGTGATTTCTGAGCCTGTTTCAGTAGTTAAAGTTTCGCCTGCCGCCGAAATTTTAAATCGGCTAAACACCAAAAAAGAGAAAGCCGCAGTAACTCTCGGCATCACGACGGCGGAAGTCGAAACGATGCCGTTTGATTTGTCGCAACTGGAAACCGAAGGCATTTTTCTCAATGTTGACTGTCGTGGTTTCAGCACTTTGGAACGCCAGATCGAATGGAAATCACTCGGAGTTGAACTGCCAACGCAAGGCGCGGTTAAATTGAGTCCGCCGCGTGTTGGACTGCTTCCTGATAACTATCGTCGAAAACTGATGCGTGCCGGCAGTCAGGCGCATCACGCGCTCAACAAATTCAGTTTTCGTTTTACTTTATGCGAAACGGTTTGGGGAACGAGCGAATATAAATGGATTCCGTGGAATGCTTTTGAAAATTTTGAGCAGGAATACAAACGCGCTTTGGAAACTTTGGCGGCGGCAAAAGCGGAAGTCTTGGCAAATTACGATGAAATACTGCTCACCTTGCGAAAAAGTTTTGCCGAACTTGCGACAAATTCCGCCAAACGCCT
This sequence comes from Pyrinomonadaceae bacterium, assembly GCA_035438525.1. Lineage (GTDB taxonomy): Bacteria > Acidobacteriota > Blastocatellia > Pyrinomonadales > Pyrinomonadaceae > JAIBCC01. The sequence continues at coordinate 5,964 of DAORIL010000206.1, read as the reverse complement.
TGATGCAACTTTGGAAATTCCGCTTGACCGCGAAGAATTTATCGCTAACGTCGTTGCCCACGCGCTTGGAATGATTCCGACGCAGGAAATGATTCGGGACGGTTTAACTATCTCGATGAAACCGAAAGTGATTGTTTTAGGTTCGGAAATGTTGGCGGAACAGCAAACGGCGAAATCATTGACTCTTGAAACCGCCAAAATCGAAGCCGAACATCAATCGGTTCGCTTGGAGTTTGATACCAAAACGCGAATCGAGCAAATAAAAATCCACGATTTTGAGTTAGAACAGCGGCGTGAACGGGAAGTCAAAGAGCGCATCCGGCAAATGAAAATCGAAGCTGCCCGCGATGCCGCAAACGATGCGATTTCACCGATCAAAGAAGGTCTTGACCAAATCACCGCCAAAATTTTTGAAGCCGCACAAGAAATGGCACAAAAACTTCAGACGGCTGATTTCGTTCCCGGCGCATTGGCAAAAAGAGCGCGGCAGATGTGCGAATGGTATCGTTTGATGAATTTTACGGGTGATTCTTCACTCGAAGAAGTTTTGGAAAGATTGCAAACGGCGGCTGGCGCAGAGGCGAAACATCGTTCACGAGTAGAAATGCAATCGGCTCTCAATGATGTTCTGAGGGCAACGAGTCTGCAATCAAAACGCTTACTCGACGAAGACCGACTTTCGGCACTTGAAATCTAATATCATCCTGAAATCTATGCCGACAATTATCCGCGCTGAATATCTCAGCTATTACAATGCGTCGCGCAACAGCGACAAACTTTTCAACATTTTTCTTATTCAAGAAGACAATGAAACTTTCAGTTGTTTAACCGAAAACGGACGGCGGGGAAGTAATTTAGTCCGCCGCACCGTTTGCCAAAAAGTGCGGCGCGAAACGGCGGAAAGTAAATTTTGGGAAAAAGTTCGGGAAAAATGTAATCACCGAGAAACACCTTACAGCATTGAGTCATTCGGCAATAGTTACAGTCAGATTGCTTCGGAATATGCTTCTCAGAGCCAAACCCGAAATGTTGTGAATACCAATCAAAACAAATCGGTCGAACCGAAAGCCAATGTTATCCCCTTTCCGGCAGAAAAAAGTGAAAGCCAGAGTAAAAAGCCGAACTCTAGCGGAATTCTCAACAGCAATCAATTGGATTCATTAGAAATTTAGCTTTTTTTCTTAACTTGATTCTTCAACGGGCGGTTTTTGAATGGTTAATGACAATTTTTTTCCGAAAACTATTAAACAGGTGGTTTTAAGCGACAACCAAAAACCTGAAATCATTGAAGTTCCGTTTGAACTGGCAAATTGGATAAATCCGCATCTGCTGAATGAATTCGGTCTTGAAACAGTAACTAATGCCTTGAACAATTTGCAATATTCTTTCCGCGAATTACGGGAGATTAAAAATGTTACATCAAGAGGTTTCAAACTTTTAGAGATGTATCCGGTCAATTCCTTTTGGTTCAATAATTCCGAAACAAAACGAGTTAAAGAAGGTTACAGTTGGAAAACCGTAACGATTGATAAATACGTTTTTTATGTTCCCGGAAATCTCAAGTTCGGAGAAATATTCCGGGAATGCTTATTTCTACAAAACCCTTTATTAAGAGAATTTAACATAAAGAAAGAAATACTTTTTGAAACGGAAAAATTCTTAAATGAGTCGGTTGATTTGATGAAAGATATTCCCGAAGAACTGAGGAATTTGACCTTGAACGAAATTGCCGCTTTGCCAAACCCTTACCGAATAACAGTTAATTCTCCGAAACTTAAATGCTATTCTCCGCATACCAAATTTGAAGAATACGAATTCTATTTTGAACTCGAAAGAGAAACGGGGAGAAAAATCAATTCGCTTTACATTCCTTTTCAAGCCTACAAACTAAAAGACTTTTCATTGGTTGAAAAAAGGATGAAAGACTATTTGACGTTTTATCTTCACTCCGAAAGATTAGCGCAAGAAAATCTGGACGAAATTCTCAATCATCCCTTGACAAAGGAATTTCGGAAAATCGCTTTTGAAAACTGAATCGGTTCAAACCCAGTGCTTTACCTTCAAAAAATAAGCGGCGAGCAAGTTGTGTAAATTGAATTCAACCAACAATTTTCTATCTATGAACGATAATCAAAACTCCAAAAGCATCGAAAATTTTTTAACCGAACTGGATGTCCGCATCAGAGCGCGTTATCCGCTGATCGCCATCAACACTTTTGAAGAAGACCGCGTGCGCGAGAGCCTCAAGGATTTGATGTGCCGTGATAAGCACAAGGAAAAACCGCTTTATTTCTGGAGCCGGACGGCAGGTCTGCAAAAGATTTATGAACAGCAGAAAGGAATTTTGACGCGGGCTGAGGAAGTTTCAGACACGCAAGAACCGGAAAGCGTTTTGCAGTTTATTAGTGAGCAGAAAAGCGGGATTTTTTTGCTTTGTGATTTCGCGCCGTATATTACACCTTACGGGCAGGAAGATGCGGTTTTAGTTCGTTCTTTACGGGAAATTGCGTGGAAGCTCAAATCTACCAAATCCACCATTTTGTTTGTCGGACCGAACTTTCCCGATCTGAAAACACTTGAAAAAGAAGTAACCCAAATCGAACTCGAACTGCCGCAGGAAACTGAAATTGAAGATTCGACTGAACTCGAACTCGAAAAATTCAAGGAAAATGGTCTTGCCGTCGATTTGAGCGGGTCGGCGAAAGAACGATTACTGCAAGCACTTCTCGGTTTGACAGGAGGAGAAATCAGCAATGTCATCGCCAAAGCTGTCATCAGTTCGCGCGGTCTGAACGACGATTCGATCAAGATTATTCTTGAAGAAAAGAAAAACGTCATTCGCGGCAGTGGTTCACTCACTTACGTTCATCCCGAACCGGCAAATAATTTAGGCGGCTATAAAGAATTGCGGGCAATTTTGGAACGGGCGGCTCACACCTTCAGTCCGCAGGCGAAAGCGCGGCACGTTGAGCCTTGTAAAGGAATTTTGCTCGTCGGTTTGCCCGGATGCGGCAAGGATTTGTGCAAAAGAGTCGCTTCAAGCATCACTAACCGCGCTCTGCTTGACCTTGATTTCGGCTCGATTATGGGCGAAGGCGGCGGTGTCATCGGTTCATCGGCAATGAGTATTAAACGCGCTCTCTCAATTGCCGGCACGATTAAAGGTATTTTGGGTATATCGGAGTTTGAAAAGGCGGTTTCCGGTATGAAGTCCTCGAATAAAACCGACGGCGGCGAAACGGCGCGGACGATTTCGTATCTGCTCAACTGGATGCAGGACAATAAAGATGTGCTGGTTTTTGCAACTGCCAATGATGTCCGCGATTTGGAATCAGAGCAATTCCGCATCGGGCGTTTTTCTTATATTCATTTTGTTGATTTGCCGAACGATGAAGACCGTTTGGAGATTTTCAAAGTTCATTTGTCCAAACGTGCCCTCATTTCGCATCAATTCGATCTGGACAAATTAGTTGATAAATCAAAAGATTTCAGCGGTGCGGAAATTGAAGGTGCGGTCAAGGACGGTGTGTTGGAAGCATTCATTGACGGCGACCGTGCGGCGGAAACAAAAGATATTTTGAAAGCCATTGGAGGCATCACGCCGACGGCGCAAATGATGAGCGAAAAAATCGAAGAAATCCGCAAATGGGCGCGAAATAACATTAAAGGTGTCGGCGCGGCTGTTAATCATTCAGCTTTGGTGGGAAATGGCTCGCGGGCGATTGAAATTTAACAAAAAAAGTTTTTGGAGAATTATTTATGAGCAAATATATGTCTTTTGAATCGGAAACCTTTACTAATAAGGAACTTCTGGTCGAAGCCTTGAAGGTAATGGGTTTTGAAAATGTCACAGTTGGAACAGACCTTCTGCTGCAAGGCTATGATAAACGTGACCAGAAATTAGCGGATGTTGTAATTCGGAGAGATTCGGTCAAATCACAAAGATTTTTGGGCGACATCGGTTTTCAGAAAACCGCCAAAGGTTACTCGCTGGTGGTTGACGATATGGATTTGGATTATCGCCTCGGAAGAGATTTTATCAAGCGTCTGCAAACTCAGTATCACGAGGCAACCGCCAGAAAAATGGCAAAGCGTCTTGGCGGAACACTTATCAAAGAAACTATCGGAAAAACCGTTAAAATCAGAGTCAAATTTTAGGAGAAAACAAAAAATGCCGGAAATCGAATTTACAATTGATACCGAAACAGGAAAATGCGAAACCGAAATCAAAGGAATCCAAGGCGCGGCTTGCGAAAAAGCGGCGAAGGAGTTGAAACAACTTTTGGGAAGCCCGACAGTTGATAAGAAGACAAAAGAGTTTTACCTCAAACCTGAAGTCAAACAGCAAATTAAAGGCAAGTGATGGCGGAAATAGTTTTTATACTTGAACCCGATGCGGGGCGAGTTACAGTCGAATCATCGCAAGCCTCAGCAAAAATTGCCAAAGAAATCAGCAAAGATTTGGGGCAGGGAATGGGTGTGAATTGCGCCCGTCCAATAGTTGAGATTGAAAAGTCGTCGAGTGAAACAGACTTTCAACAATCTGAAACTAATTCTCCGAACGAATCAATCTATCTTTACCGAATTTATCATCACTCGACAGTTGACGGTCCCGGGCGGCGAAGCGTGGTCCAAGTTGCGGGCTGTTCGATTCTTTGTGCGGGTTGCTACATTCCCGAAACGCATTTACGGGCAAACGGCAGACTTGTTTCGATCACCGAAATTATCTCGGAAATTGATGAAAAAAGCGGTGAACACGATGGTGTAACGATTTTGGGCGGCGAACCGTTTGATCAACCGGAGAGTTTGGAAATTTTGGTTAAACGACTCAAAGCAAAAGGTTATAACTTGGTAATTTACAGCGGCTTTACGCTGGAAAATTTACTTGCGCGGAATTCTCAGAGCATCAATCGAATCTTAGCTAAAACAGATTTGCTGGTTGATGGAGCGTTTCAACACGAACTTTCTCTAAACGCCGGAGAATATCGCGGCTCAAGTAACCAAAGACTGATTTATTATCCGATCACGAGGCAAAAAAATGAGCGGTGAGCAAACATTTGTGAAAAGTGGAGATTACGAAAAAAACCGAAAAAAATCAGCAGATGAATTTATCGAATTTATGGAAATTTGTCTTGACGAAGGCTGGTCGCCGACGAAATGCCCCGCAGGTTGTCCGGTTGAACCTGACGGAATTTGTCCGCACGGATTCAAGAGCATTGTGCTTGAACTCGGTTTTATTGTGGATGGGAGAATAGACAGGTTAGCAATACAAAATTATGGAAGCAATTATTCACGCCAAACAACTTAAAGAACAAGTCGGAGCATTGCAGGGAATTTTTGCCCGCAAGGAAACTATTCCGGCTTTGGGAAAAATAAAAATTGATGCAAATTCCAACGGTGCATTCGTGATGACCGCGACGGATCTTGATATTTCTTTAATCATCGAGCAGGAAGTTGATATTTTACAATCAGGCTCAATTTGTCTTTCGGGTAAAAAACTGGGCGAAATTACGGCGGGACTCCCGAATGAGCCGGTGCATTTGAAACTCGATAAAAGCGGCGCACGAGTCGAATTTCAAGCCGGAAGATTCAAGAGCAAATTAAGCGGCACGGACAGCGATACATTTCCCGAAGTTCCGCGCGTCAATGCCGAAAGCCTGAAAATTCCAGCGACAATTTTTTACGAAGGCTTGCGGCGGACGATTTTCGGCGTGACTGAAGACAATAAGCGTTTTACGATTAACGGAATTCTTCTGATTTTGGATAATTCCGGCTTGAAAATGGTCAGCACTGACGGACATCGCCTATGCTTTTTTCAAACAGCCGCTTCAAACACTAATCAAAAGCTCACCTGCTTAATTCCGATCAAAGCTGCCCGCGAACTGAAGAACCTCTTGGCAAGTGAAATCAGAGCGAATCAAAAAGTTGACCTCAAAATCAAGAAAGGAAATCAGCTTGAATTTG
>DAORIL010000205.1:3363-9888 GCA_035438525.1 Pyrinomonadaceae bacterium | reverse complement strand
ATCGTCCCTGAAGGTGTGGTAAAAATGCTGTGTGGGCGTTTTGAGCCGCGCCAAGTAGTTTCCGTCGGCACAAAAGCGATGACTGAATCTGCCATTTCAACCAGTTCCTGTCCGGTTTTTCTGGGCGAAAATTCTCCGGCGAGCATTCGCGGGTAAATCGCCCGTTGCCTTGCCGCATCTTCCCGAATCGCGTCAGCACCCGTCTTTTTCCGAATGGAAGCTATAACTTCATCGCAGCGGTCGTCGAGGATTTTTATGCTTTCAGCAAATTCATTTTTCGTGCTTGGTTTTCCTCCGTAAACGATGACGTTAAGACGGATTTGGCAGATTTCTTCATTGTCGGCTTCGACCTGTTCGAGTAGGTTTTCCAAATCGCCTTTGATGACGATGGCATCCTTTTTGAGATTGCGGAAACCGAACCAAGTATTGCGGCTGCCGTCGATGCGGTCAATTCGTTTCTGCAAATCTTTTTTCGCCGCCGTTTTTTCCGTGGTGGTTAAATCAACCACGATCTCGTGCGGAAATTTCAGATTTCTCGTCGCGGTCAAATAACGCATCGTGTCGGCGGTAACAAACCCTTGCGGCAAAGTTTTGAGGCTTACCAAACTCGCTAACGCGCCGTTATGCAAGACATAATTGGTTTCGTCGCATTTTATTTCTGTCGCGGTCAAATATCGCCGGGCATCAATTCGTTTTTGATTTGGTAATTTCGGAGTTTCGATGTGTTCGCGCCGGTGGCTGAGAAACATTTCGTCGAAAACTTCTTGTGCATTGAGTTCCCGTAAGTTTAATTCTTTCGGGAAATTGGCTTCAAAGGCTTGAAAAACTCTCTGAGCCGACTGGCGGCAGTAGTTTTCGGCTTTTACTTCTCTCGTCAAAAACTCCTGCGCGAAGGCGTTTTTGCCTGAAATAATCGGCGAAAAAAGAAACTTAAAAAATCCGCCGGAGGTTATTTCGCGGAGCAGAGAAGGCACAAAGCGCGAGAAAATACTCGAATCGTTCAAGTGTTTAGTCGGAACGCGGATCCAAACGGTTGCCGTTTGCATTTTTATTGCGCCGCTTCTGACGGCTTCTTCATAAAGCGCGAGATTAGTCGCTTGCAGAAGGGAAGCGAGAGAATCACTTTTTTCGGTATTTCGGGTTTGTAAATGATTCCGTAGCGTCGTCCCATCGTCGGGAATAGTCGCAAAGCGAAACTGCAATATAGTTCTGTCGGGTTTTTCAAACTTCAGAAGCGTCTTCAGTTCCTCAACGCGCATTTCCGTAAGACGCTCATCGTCATAGAGCGTGTGCGCGGGTTCAAAGCGATAGGCTTTGGCGAAACTTCCGTCGCGGTAGCGAACGATGTTTCCTTCGAGTCCTAAAATTTCAGTCGGGAATAATCTCCCGCTTGCTTTGGTCGTATCAACCTTTGTTTCAATCGTCTTTTCATTCGGCAGAGTCGTTTTAGATTGGCGATGCAACTTGGCAATCGGCAGCACTCGCCAACCGATTGCCAAACCGACACCACCGACCAAAAAGCTGCCCACAATAGTCAGAAATATATGCGCGAAAGTTAAATTAGCGGCATCCATAATTTTTATTTACCTCTTTTCTTTTTTATCCAATTAATTTGTTCGAATTCATCGTTAATCGGAGCGCGAAAGTTTTTCCATCCGTCCGTCGCGGCATCGAAGCGATTTTTGAGCCAGCATTCCGGTTTGCTTGCCCGCAGGAAATTAAAAACGCCGAGCAAGGTGATGAAAGTCATTAGCCCAAGCGGAAATCCGGCGGGAATGTAATAAATCCAAATTCCAAAAACGAACGGCAGTAAATACACCACCGCCGTCGGACAGAGAATGTATTTCCAGTCGCCTTGATAAACGCCGAAGCGTTTCAGATTGCGAAAGATATTTGGTCTGGTTTGTCTTCTTCGCATCTGTTTAGAAATTAGTGTCCACCGTTACCGCGCGACCTTGGGCGATTTGCCAAAAAACAGCCACGATTGTTCCGAAGGCAAAAGCTAAAATCCCGCCGAATGCCTGACTGCCCCATTCCTTGCCGGTCATCTTGTTAAAAATCGCCCACGCGATTCCGACTGCGCCGAGACAAAATAAAATTATCGCCATCAGTTTTAAGCCTTCGCGGATGATGTTCGAGAGATTTCCGGCATCACCCGTAAAGATCGGACCTTGCGCCGATGCCGCTTGATTAAACAGCAAACAAATTCCCATCACGGCAAAAACAGGCAGTCCGGCGCGTGCGTAATTCAAACAAATGTTTTTTGCTTCTGAAAAGCCCACTCGTAATTTCCGTGCCGCATCTTTTACGGCTTTGTTCCACATTTCTACTTTGTTATTCATCGAAATTTTCCTCTAATTTTGGTTTTGATTTTGCGTGGCGTGAATCCCTGATTTAAGGGTTTCGTCCACGTTGGTTCATTTTCGGTTAGAGCAAAGAGCGTGCCGATGGCGGAAAGGCTTGATTTTATTAGGGTTTTTCGTTTCTTGCGAAATTCAGGCACAAGGCTTGCCAATCGGATTTTCCGAAAGGTCAAAGAAAAAACTCTTTCAATCAAATTTATTCGAGGAAAAATTACAGATGATTTTTAATTTCGCCGCTTTTGTAAGCGGTTTTCGACAACTTGGCAGAAGTCTAATGCTTTCAGTTATTTTGATAAGTTTTTTGGCAAACGGAACTTACGCCCAAACAAACTTCACCCGTGAGCAGTTTTCGCGCTTGAATGTGCGGACTCGCGCCGCCTATTTTGAAAATGAAATTTTGCGAGTCGCGCAAATTGAGGGCGTTGATCCCAATGTTTTATGGACAATTGCTTACAACGAAACGAGATTTCGCCCGTGGCTCACCAGCCCGAAAGATGCGCGTGGATTAATGCAGTTTATTCCGTCAACCGCCGCCCGATTCGGTTTGGAAAATCCATACCAACCCGTTCCCGCGATTCGTGCCGCCGCCCGTTATGTCAAGGTTTTATCGAATCTTTTCGGCGGGAGAATTGATTCAATTTTGGCGGCTTACAATTCCGGTGAAGGCACGGTTTCGGCTTATTTAACGGGAAAACGCTTGCGAAATGGGCAGAGAGTCATCAATCCGAAAGGAATTAAAACCATCGGCGGCGTTCCGCCTTACGCGGAAACCATCACTTATGTCGGACGCGGACTGAAAATTTATCGCTGGTTGATTATGCGCGGGGCTTTTCCGGCAGGAAGTTTCAGAGCCAATTTCCCAACTGTTATTTCGGCGACGGTTGCCCGCGTTGGCGTTTTTGACCGTGAACTTGGAAACGTGCCTGATTTTAGTAATATCGTTCCGCTTCCGCAAACTACGCAAAATCAAGTTGTTGCGGTAAATTCAACGGTTACGCCAAAGAATACGCAAGCAGAAAATCAAAATCCAATTGAACCAAATGAACCAAACCTGACGGAAGTTTATTATGATTCACGCTCCGGCAGTCGTTATCAACTGAACAATGGAAAGAAGGAGAAACTGGCGGATTTAGGAGTCGTCATCATTACTAACAACAGCCGCCCGGAAACGACAAATCAGGCACGTTCGACTTTTTTTGCCGCTCCGTCCAACAAATAATTTGGACGATGGCGAATTTTTGCACCAGTGGTTTATTTTTGCACCACGATAAATTTTAGCTCTAAAATTCGGAAGTTCGTTGCGGAGTGTAAGGGGTCAGAACGGGTGTCAATAGTCTGAGCGTTGACAGTCTTTAGCTTGTTGAATTAGGGTGTCAAAAAGAAACCGAAAACTACCTTCAAAAAGCCGGGAAAATTTCGGTTAATCGGAGTCAAAAAATGACCTGACAGAAAACTACTCTACTCTTTTCTGAGCCTAGATTTTGGTTTCAATCATCAGACCATTCATCTCTATAATACCCGGCTTTCCCCGGTTTTACTGTAGATTTGTAAATCGGAATTGGTCTGCCAAGTCTTTTTACGGTATCAACAATAGCTTTTATTGTTGCTGGATCCATTTGATGCCCCAGAGTTATTTCAGATAGACAGTCATTAGTTTTAATTGTTAAACCTGGGATGTCATTATCGCCGCCTTTCACAACGATTCGCCATTCATTCTCATATTCCCAATCAATAGTTTTTATGAAATGCGCGGGGTTGTATGGGGATACGGCAAATTCTTTTTCATACTTAACTTTACTTATTTCTACTTCATATTTTAATCCTAATTCCTGAATATCAAAAACCTTCTTCCTTCTTACAGATTCTGAAAGTTTCTTTAAATCATACCCTAAACAGACTCCTTGAAACTGCGAATAATGCGCCCACATTGGCGGATTGTTCCAAGTCTCACTAAAGCAGGCTACAAATGAATACAATGTGTTTGGAACAGGATAAGGATAAGGATTAGGTAAATGCGTCATCAAAGGATCACCCGTAGTATCAAATAGGATATTAACTTTTTCCGGCTTTGCAAAAGCAACGCCGTCAAATGGATCATTCAGATTTTTAGGTGCAGAACACCACAACTTACCCTGTATCTCTTCAAGCGTATAGGCTAGTGATTCTCCAGTTCTTCGATACCTGTAAATTATTTTCATAGTTAAACTTAAGTCTTTGCAGAAAAATTGTCCATAATAAAAGTTTGATAAGCCTGTCAGAAAACTTATTTACACTTTATTTCACTGGAGACTTTATTTATTTATTATTTAGTCTAATTCAAATGTTTATACTGATGGCGAATTTTCGCACCAGTGGTTTATTTTTGCACCACTAAGATTTTCAAATTCCTTTCTCAATAACTTAATTTAGGGCATTGTCGTCAATTATGCTGTCAAAAAAGCATTTTATTGAAGGCTTTTTGTTCGATAAATCCTTAATTTACTTACTCAAAACTCAAATTCAAGAAATTCTTAAACTCATTCTCTTTGTTCTGGCACTCATTTTGCCCTACGCACCTTCGGAATACTAAACAATCCTTTTTAACTTTTCCGAAGGTAGGAACAAATATGAACAAAAGAGAGTCGGACGATTCACCGGAACAACACATCAGCGATGGCGGCGGCGGCTCGTCCGTCTATCACAAAACAACCAACAATTTGCCCGAAGAATTTTCCGGCGTTGAGATAATACGCGATCCTGACGATGCTCTGACGATTTCATCGCTGCTTCGCGCCGTTTGGATTCTGCTGGCAGTTTTAACGGTCAGTTTCGGGCTTAACGTCTTTTTGGCGGTTCGCAAAGCCGACCGGATTGTGGTGGACAAGACTTCAGGGCGCGTCGTTGAACTCAACAATCGTGATTACGGTGCGACCGAATCGGTTGAAATCGCGCCGGATAGACCGAATGACACTGATAAAAAATATCTGGTTAAGGAGTTTCTGAAATCACTTTACGAAGTCGAGCAATCAACCAGAGAATCTGAGGTTAATAAACTTTTGAGAATGCTCGACGCGGATTTATCGCTCTCGCTCGCCACTCGATTTAAACAAAACGGAATATTGGCGGCGGAAAAGGCGGAAAGCGTCAATTCGAGTTGGGAATTGCAGGATTTATCCGTTGATGAACGCGATCCGTATATTTTGCGGGCAATCGGCGTGCGTCGCATCCGGCGCAAAGCGGGCGGGCAGGACGTTGAAGAAACTTTGCAGTTAAAATGCAAATTTCTGCTCAAGGACTCTCCTCAGTCTCCGGCACGAAACGACAATAATCTGCGGACGGGCTTTACAATTTTGCGATTTCGCGTCGAACCGGTCAGCGGAAAAACTTCGTCGCCGATTGCCTTGCTCGCCGACGGCGATGTTTCCGGCACCGAGATTGAATCTCCAAATACAACCGAGAAATAACCGAATAGGACGTAGAGTGTGAATCCATACTCCAAACAATAAGAACTTTTTAGATTTTCAAATTAACTGTTGGCGTAAGGATTTCTTGCGTCCGACTTGAGGTAACTTTATGCAAAAACAACATTTTCTGTCTAATTTAACGAATGACATCAGGCTTTGGCACAACGACTTATTCAAACTGATTTTTCTGGCAACGGCAATTATTTTATGCGGCACTTTAGATGCGGCGGCGCAAAAAACGCGCACTAACAAAAAAACAACGACTGTCGCCAAAAATGTTCAGCCGAAAAAAACTGAGAAGAATGAAACCAATGACGCGGTAAATTCAAATATTCCCGTTGCGGTTATTAACTCTGCCGAAACAGATTTTCTTTCGGGCGAAGCGAGCGTCAATGTCAATCCCAAACAGCCGACCGTTGTGCGGCTCGGACTCGCGCAAAATGCCGTATCAATCGTCGAATTTCCCGCGTCTGATGGCGTTTATTATATCCACGAGGGTAATCCGAAACTCGTTTCCGTGTTTCAATCGCCGACGAAGGAATCAGACCGCTCAATTACGATTTATCCGGGCGAAGGGTTTGTAACGAGTGCGGCAAATCCGTCGGCAACCATTACTTTGCAGATGCGTTCGGGTTTGATTTTGATTCTGGAATTCGTTCCCGTATCGGAAATCAGGAAAAACGCGCATCGCTGCGTCATCAATTACGACCGTGATGAAG
>DAORIL010000205.1:0-3263 GCA_035438525.1 Pyrinomonadaceae bacterium | reverse complement strand
TCGGAAATCAGGAAAAACGCGCATCGCTGCGTCATCAATTACGACCGTGATGAAGTCATCGCGGCACGGCGCACGGCAGGTTTGGCTTACAATCTGGGCGAAGTAACAGAGCGAACAAATAATAAAAATACACGGGCAAATTCTAAATTGGTTACTTCGACGAATGAGGAAACAACTGTCGAAAACACCAATGAAACCGAATCGAATCCTGTTCGTCTTGTTTCGCTTGAAGTTAATAAAGGCTCGGTCAGCCGTAAATCCGAAGAAAAATCTTCTAAAAATCCGAAAACCGGATTGGAGCTTTCGCGCCTCGTCAATAAACGTCTGGCTGATTGTCTGAAAAATCCGGCGAAAAACTTGGGGGCGTGGACGGCTGCCAATAACGGTTTAAGTTTGGCGGTATCTTCCGTTTCGGAAATTGATGCCGAACAAAGATTGGTTATTATCGCCGTTCGCAATGATTCGACGACGAATTTAAGACTCGTTCCCGGAACGCCCGAACTGCAAATCAAAACTCTTGACGAGCAGGGAAATGCACTGCAAACCGAAAGATTAGAACGAATCTATGTCGAAACGACCAGCGCAGAAGGCTTGATTTTGCCGGGTTCGACCGTTTATTACGCGCTCGTCTATAAAGCTCCGGTGATGGGCAAAAGCCAACGCTTGAGCGTCTTGGTTTCGCACGCGCAAGCCGCCGATTCGCCGACTACCATTGCCTTGCCGAATGTTAATGAAAGTATAAAGGAGTAAACGAAAATGACTGAAACAGTAGCTAAAATAAACGACATTCCTGCTGCACTTCCGTTTTCGGAAACGGATGATACCCGCGAAAAACTGCTGCGGGAAGCCGCCGGAGAAAACACGCTGGCAGATGAAAATTTGTCGGTTGAAGATGAAGATTCCGAAGTTCTTGAGCAGCCTGCTAAAACTTCAAAGAAGAAATTGTTTATGGCTTTTGTCGGCTTCATTTTCGGTTTCGTTCTTTTGATATTGATTTTGTGCTGGTTTTTCGGCATCGGAGTTTTTGCCGCTCCCAAGGCGCAACCCGTTGACCGGACGGCGAAAACCAATTCGCCGAATTCGGCAACCCCTGTTACCGAAGATGAAAAAATGAAAATGGCTCTCAACCTGGTTGCCGAGAAAAATCCGATGGCAAACCCGGATTCATCGGTTAATCCGAATGAAAATGTCGTAGCCAATTCCAATTCATTAGTTGATATTCCGCCGACTAAAGCCACGGATTTGAATGAACCCGTAGTCGTGTCGGACCCGCTTTCGGAAACGAATCGGAATCCGAATAATTCTGTAATTTCGAGCCAGACGAATTCAACCAGACCGCAAAATTCCGTGGTTTCATCCGAAAATCCAAGTGTTTTGAGCGTTAATAACGCCAGCCGGACGGAAACACAAACAAGAACACAAACCGAAACCGCGCCGCTTGGACGTTCGCTTTTTTTTGGTGTCGAGCGCAAGGAAAATACGATTATTAATCCGGTTTCAAACTCTAACAATCAAGCGGTTTCTGCTAATCAAAACGCTAATTTAACCAACATTTCTCCGATGGCAATCCCGTTCGGAACTCTACTGCCGATTCGTTTTCTGGGCGCAGTTTACACGCTCCGGGCTTCGGGCGGTTTGGTCAGAATGGAACTGACCAGAAGCGTTTCGGGGAAAGATTATTCGTATCCGGCGGGAACGGTTTTGGTCGGAACTCTGCGCGGCAGCGAATACAAACGCGCTTTTATTTCCGTCGTCGGATTGGTTGATCCAACAACGGGCGGACTCGTCAAATTTGAAGGCGAAGTAATGGGCAGTGACGGAGCTTCCGGCATTACAGGTCGCCGCCGACAGGTGAAAAGCATCTGGTCGCGTGTCTTTGGCGGACTTCGTGAAGCTGGTGCGGTCGCGCTCGGTGCAATCGGAAACAGGCGTTCGGGCGGCACTGTTATCATTTCTGAGTCAACATCCAAGGTTTCCGATGAAATTTCGGGTTTGATTGGTAACAATCGAAATCCGAATGAGTTCGTCGAAATTTCCGCCGGAACAACCGGATTTGTGATGGTTACGGATTTGCCCGATGAGATTTCAAATACGGAAAGGTTAGGTCAGAACTCGATAACGGCAACGGGACTTTCGGAAAGCGATCTTGCCGATTTATTTAGCGAAGGTAACAAGGAAAAGATACGCGCTGCCTTGCCGCGAATGACTCCGGCATTTCGCCAGCTTGCCGAAAAAGTTTTGGCGATTGAAGACAAATAATTTTTGAAAGGGTGAAATTTTATGATTCCGCACGATTATCACAAACTGCAAATAAATCCGCGCAAACTTGTGCTTGAAGGACGTGAAACGGAGCTTTACGCGCTTGTTTGTCGAACGGGTTATGTGCCTGAAGAACAGAATTTTTCGGACTTTTGCCAATCGCTCAAATCCGGCAGAGGCTGGCTTATTTCCGGCACGCGCGGAAGCGGTAAAACGGCTTTTCCCGAAGCTTTGGCGACTGCCTGCAATCTGACGATCTGCATCGTTGCCGGGCGGGACGGTTTGAAACAGGAAGAAATTCTTTACGATTGGGACAGGGAAGAGCAAGCCGCGTGGATGAACGAAAATCTGCGTATGGCGAAGGATGCGCCTGAAAACGAGCGAGAAAAGATTATGATGCTTGCCCGACAAGAAAAATGGAAACGCGAATTTTTGATTTTGGGCGAAATGGGTTTGGCTTACGACTTGGCGGCGAAAGCGTCGGCTAATGACGAAAATCTCGCGCCGCCGATTTTGATACTCGACGAAAGCGATAAATTCGGTGCGTCGGTTGAAGACGCGATGCTGATGCCGCTGGAGCGCGGGCTGATTTATATTCCGCGTCTCCTGAGTGGTTATATTGGCGTTTCGGATTGGCAATTTCGCCCGATTGTCGTGACGACTTCCAACGATCTGCGACACAAATTGAGTGCGCCGTTTATTTCGCGCCACATTTTTTCACGATTTTCTACGCCGAGTTTATTGAAAGAACTCGAAATTTTGCGGGCGCGATGTCCAAACGCAACCTCAATCCAACTCGCCCTTGCCGCCAAACTTCTAGACGGCGTGCGCGGCGTTGCCGGTCTCGAAGATTATCCTTCTTTGAGAGAATCTATTGATGTCGTCGGAGCTTTCGAGCGCGATTGTCTTGAAGACTTAGACGAAAATTCGATCCTTCGCTACTTCTGCTATTTCGTCAAAACGAGCGAAGCACAGGAATTTCTCAAGCTGCAAATTGATTATTT
>DAORIL010000204.1:0-9905 GCA_035438525.1 Pyrinomonadaceae bacterium | reverse complement strand
ATTTCGTAGTTAATTGAACAGTTGGAAGCTCGTAAAGTTAAAAAATACGGAGTCGATAGAAATATCAAAACAATTTACAGCGAATATAAAGTTGACTCTAAAGGAAATTGGACCCAGCGGACGATGACTGCTTATATTAAAGAACAGGGTAAATCATTTATTGTTAAGCGTGTTTTTTATAGAACAATAACTTACTTTTAAATTAGTTTGATGTCTATGTTTATTCTTTCCCTCAGCAAAATTTTTGGGGTTAGCAATTCGACGAAAATTTAGTTGGTAATAATGATGAATGATGAATTTTTGAATGGTGAAGGGTGAATTTGATTTTTCTTAACATTAATCATTAACTGAAGTTGGTGATTCGGCAAAAATTTATGCATGAATGATGGGAAGTATTCAAATAATAAACAACTTTCTAGGGGTTGAGTGAACAAAACAATTCAAGTTCTAAAAAAATATAGGCATAAATTATGTCGCCATTTTCAATGGCTTTCGTATCTTTCCTAAAATCCAACCCACAACTGCATTGTTGCCTACAAATATGCCGCAAATTTCATTTGCTAATTCAAGGAAATCATTTAGGAAAGTTGCCTAATAAAAAAAGAGGTTGAAGGAAGTTTTTCATTCCATTCAACCTCTTTTTTTAATTTGATTACCTGTTAGTAATTTGTAACTCGTCGGTAAACTCTTTTATTCTTGTTGATTTTATAAGAATAGAGGGCTGATGTGCCGAGTCCGACACCGCCGCCGATCAATGCTCCTTTTTTACCGCCGATCAGTCCGCCGATTAATGCTCCGGCACCTGTTCCGACTGCCATATTGATGGCGTTTCGATGTCGGCGATAATAACTTGGGCTTGAAACGGGAACCCAACGAACTCTTCCGTTCCTATCAACTACCCGGGCGACATATCTAGTTTGTGCCGGGACAGAAGTTGGTGTTATGACAGTGATTGCTCCGATAATTAATACTGCGAATAAAAATCCTAAAATATATTTTTTCATAATTAATCACTCCTAAGTTTGGCTAAAGAAAATAATTAAATTACTTTAGTCAGATTATGAAAACTAACTTTGCAATACCTATGCCAGTGCAGTTTATATAATAAAAATCGTAGTTTGGCGCATATAAACATTGATTTGTAGTTTTTTTAAGTGATTGTTGTATCATTTGCGGACAGAAAGAAAAATAGATTTTAGAAAGGCTTAAATTCAAATTAAGTATTAGTCAAGAATTTATAAAGTAAAGTTATTTTTCAATTCATATTAATTAAATTACGAGACAAATTAATTATAATATGGGATGGATCAGTTATTTTGAACAAAAAATAATTAATCTACTACGAAATATAATTAATCCACCACACCGTATTAATTAAAATTGGAAAATTTAAGTTAAAATCAACAAATAATTACTTATAATCAACGACTGATTAGTTATAATTTGCACAATATTAATTAAAACTCGCACAAAATAAATAATTAACCAAATTAATTTATTAATCAGGTAGAGTAGAGAATTCACTAGTTTAAATTGAAGTATTCAAATAAATTACGATTTGAATTTGTTTAATCACTTTTTGACCAGTTCGCAATTTTAATTCCGATAGAGTTTCTGATTTTGATATACTCCTTTCGTGAAACTTAAACCTAAGTTCTTACTTAATTCAATCAAAATAATATTAATTTTAGCTACCATTAATGTCGCATATTTAGCCTGGCGGTATTTGGCTTTGCGTCAGGGATGGGTTCAGCCCGGAACGGCTATTTGTTCAATATCTGATTTTGTTGATTGTGACAAGGTTTTGTTGACTGCCGAAGCTCGAGCTTTTTATGTCCCGAATGCCTTACTTGGTTTTGGTTTCTTTTTTGGTTCTTTAATTTGGATATTTCTTGGTTTCAAACTCAATGAAGCCTATCACCATCATATTATCCGCACTTTTTTCTTCTGGTTAGTTATTGCAGCTTTTTTTACCTTTCGCTTTTTTTATTTGCTCGTTCAGCTACCGGCATTTTGTCCCCTCTGTCCGGTGAGCCATTTTCTTACCTACATTTTGTTAGTTTCCTCCTATTTACTTTGGAAACGAACCCCGCAGATCCAAGAAAAAAAATCTTTTAAGCCGTTAATACTTTTGGTTGTCTTGTGTGTCGGACAGTTTTGGCTTTGGCTTTGTTTATGGTTTGTTTTATCAGGACTATAAGCACCCCAACAGAAATGGGTTTAAGAATGTTCTCAAAGGTTTAACAAACTTCGGTTTGTTATTAGCTCCGACAAAACAACAAACTGAAGTTTGTTGGACTCATTCCCCAAATATTTTAGTTAAATCTAAAATTGTTGGAAAGTTTAAGTGTTATTTTGCAAATTAGTTGTTTTAAGTTCTTTGAACATTAATTACTATTCACACGGCACATCCAAACTAAAATAAGTAAAACCTGTTGTCATAACTCGTTTTTGTCCGCTCCAAATGCCGATTGAATATTTCAGGTTTTGTTTTCCGCAATTTTCTAATTCAAGTTCTTCGTATGGCATAAACATCTCAAATTCCTTATAGACCGCGTTATCATAGTTGGGTGTAAATTTTTTAAAGACTGCCACCTTTCCATTTGCAGTGTAAAACTTTTTATTTGAATCCGCTAAAGGTGTTCCATTGGCAGTGTAAAAATAAATAGCCATCGTAAATTCCTGTTTAAGACCATTTTTGACTGTAAAATCCGAAGTGAAAACCATTCCTTCCTGATCGGTTTTTTCATCAAGCCCTTCAAAGTCAACAGAAGAATCGGTAAATGAAAAGATAGGTCCAATTGGTTGAACCACCGGAGGCGCAACTGGTTTATTGGTCGTTGGAGTATTAACTGTCGGTTTAGTGACCTTAGCTGTATCATCATCGTCAAATGGATACATTTCCTCAATGATCCTCTTATCATTTTCTGAAAGAACCGTATTGGCAGGAAGTTTTCTGCCGTCTTTGACCAATTCCGGTGGAAAATAATAATGCATAATTGAAAGCGGATCATATTCACCGTTGGTAACGACATTATTATTTCCATAACGCTCTAAAACCTGAGACTGAACCTTTTCTCTTGACCACCCTTGTTTAGCAAAATAGGCGTAAACTGCTTCTTCATTCCATTCAAAATCAGCATTTGTATTTTTATGTTCGTGATGTAAACCAAGTGCGTGTCCAAATTCATGTAAAGTTGTTCGTCTGAATTCCTGTTCAGGAGTATTATCATTAAACCAACCAAAATTCATTGAGGCACCAGTATTATTACGGACAAATTGAGGTCCATTTGCTGTTTTAACCATTGATTGAATGGCAGAATCTTTGCCGAAATAAGACCAGGAGCCTTTATCGATGGTAAAACTTATCCGGATTTCGGCAGGACCTGATTCGACAAAAACAAAATCAATATTGGCGTATTCTTCCCAAACTTCTGCATATTCCATGACTTTATTTCTGACCAATTGATCTCCATCCAAAAATTTAACCCTGATTTCTTGTCCCGGAACCCATTTTTTAGATGGTTGAAACACTGCGCGGCTAATTCCGGGTCTTTTGGGTTTTTCATCAATTACCAGATCGGTCACACAGCTATAAATATCAGTTGTTTGAGCAACTATCGAGATAAAATTTCCCAACAAAATAATAAATGCCAATAATCCTAAATGTAAGTTTTTCATAGATTCATCCTTCAACATTTTTATGATTTGATATAGGGAGTTAGTAGTATTTGCCAGGCATGATCTGCTCTTTTGAATTCGGTTTGACAACGTTCGGCACGTTCAGGCGGTAAACCTCTTCCTCCGAGCAGGTTTTTATTTTTTTCGGGATTACTGCCGTAAGCAAGACATAAAGTATTGTAAAACCTTTGTTTATTAAAAGAGTGTTCATCCCAAAATAAAAGACTTCCTTTAGTTTCATTTTGACTGAAAATGTCAAAAAATAAAGCTCCGCTCAGAACCATATCATCCCCTTCGGGAGTGCCGTCAAGCAAAACCAGAACAGCAAGCTGGTCAACCGCATCTTCTTCGCGTCCAGTGGCAGGTAGATCCCAAACATAAATTAAACAATGTCCAAGTTCGTGAAAAAAGAAAAATACAGTAGCCCCGCTGGTCATATCGTCAATTTCAGATTGTTTATTGGAGATTTTACGAAATGATTCTTCAAATGTATCCATAAATTCGATACACATTGTAATTTCTCTGGTTTGCTTAGAATAAAAAGCATTGGGTTCGCCGCATTCGTCAAAATTTAGATAGACATCAAAGGGCAAAGCAATTATTTCGTTTAACGGTTGGGTTATTTCCTCCAGGATTTGGTTAATCTCGGGCGGCAAAACCTTTTTTGGGTTTTTTGATTTTGTAATCGGCGAAAACCCGGGCTTGAAATTGCCTTTGTCAAGACTGTTTATAGGTTTGGGGGTGGTCTGTGCCCAAACAGGGATGCTGCAAATTAATAACAACAACATTTGATAAACTAATTTTTTCATAATAAAACCTTCAATTCTAAAAAAAACAGCCATTGCTGAATCAAACGGAAAATGAAACTAAAAAGTGTCAATCTTAAAAGAAAATTAAAAATTTTTATTTAATTTAATTGAATAATGGTAAGTCCTGCGAATATGGGCATTTTAATCTATTTATCGGATTTAACAAATACATCAATTCATTTTGTAGATTAAAAGGGTTATTTATCAATCAGATTTGGTATAAAAAAACTTTACAAATACTTTTGATTGATGCTAATTTTTCTGCATTATGAAAGTAGGTGTTGTATTAGGTGAAATTTGTCTATTAATATTTTTCTTGTATAAAGCTTTTAATGTTAGCAATTCAGCTGCCACAGTGTTTTTCGGACTGGCCGGATTAATGGCAATCTTAATTATCGGCTCTTTTTTCGGGTTTAATAATAAGAAGTGAAGTTTCGGACAGATAATTTTATTTACTCGGGATTTTCCTTGATAAACTTTTCCAACTTGTTTTTATCCTTGTAATCAGGAACTTTAGTCAGAAAGAGTTTATATTCATGAGTAGCAAGATTCTTTGCTTTTGCAAGTTCGTAAAGGTGCGCTAAAAGCAGATGACATTCCGCCATCCCGACCGGATCAAGTTTAATGGCTTGATTGAGGGCTTCTGCTCCTAAAGAACCTTGTTTAGCTTGTAAATAGGTTTCACCAAGTAATCGAAAAGTCTTTGCCGAGGTTGGATCAAGTTCTGCTGCATGTTTAAAGATTTCGATGGCGGCTTCAAATTGTTTTTGGATGATCCGCATCTTTCCGACATTGATCCACGCTGGAGTATATTCAACTTTTAATTCCAGACACTTTCTAAAGGCTGCATCTGCTTCAGGATAAGACTCCTGCCCAAAATATAAAGCCCCTAATTTTGCCCAGGCAATAAAATCGGCAGGATCAATTACTACTATTTGTTTCAGATAATCAATCGCCTTTTTAGTTTCACTTTTTTCTTCGGCTTCGACAGTTTTTTTATAAAGTTCGGTAGTCTGAGGATTGGGCGGATAAATAAATTTTGATGAAACAACCCCGGGCGGTGCGGTTTTTGATGACTGATTAAGGTAAATTTCAAAATCCTCACGTTGTTGTGAAGATCCAAAAGAGGTAAGAGTTCTTGAAGCCGCTTCAATTCCTTCTACCTCAATAATCAAAGATCCGCCGCCGGAGCTTTTTCTTTTGAAGCAATAATTACCTGATTTATCAATCATCCAACGTTCTCTGGATTGCTGTCCGTCCACAAAAATTACTGTGACTTTAGGAAATTTTACACTTGGATCATAATCTTTGAGCACAACTTTTCCATAAACATAAGGAACATGAGCGAATGGTGAATCTAAAGAGGGCATCAAGCCTGAAGCCGCACAAATTTCATCCACCTGACCACTGACATTGCAAGCAAGAATAATCAGCGAAAAAAAATTAAAATAGACTTAAACAGCGGATTCATTGTTTTTAGTTATTCAAAAGAATATGCCGAAATGGATTCTTCGTAAAAAATATTCCTAACGACTAAAGAAGTCAAGAAGAATTTATTTGGAAAACAATTAGCGTTATCCTTCAACAACTAACAATTATCAATTATCAGTTATCCATTTTCCGTTTTCCATTAAACCTCTCTTGCTCACTAAAGGCATTTCAAATTAAACTAATCACACCAAATTCTAAATCAGGAGAAATCTAATGAAACAATTTCTATCAGGACTGATAGTAATTTCCATTCTTTTTACTACTTTCTGCATTAATATAAATGCCCAAACAGTTTCGGACGAAGCCAAATTAATTGAAAAGGCGAAAAAGATTCACGCCGAAGTCATTACACTCGATACACATAATGACATTAATACTTCAAACTTTACCGAAAAGGTTAATTACACTCAGAATCTCTCGACTCAGGTAAATTTACCGAAAATGAGAGATGGAGGGCTTGATGTTTCTTTTATGATTGTTTATACAGGACAGGGTGAAATTAGCGAAGAAGGTTATAAAAGAGCATATGCCAATGCGATTGATAAATTTGAAGCAATTCATCGTTTGACCGAAAAGATTGCTCCTGATCAAATCGAACTGGCTTTAACTTCAAAAGATGTTAAAAGAATAAGCAAAGCCGGCAAAAAGGTAGCAATGATCGGAGTAGAAAATGCTTATCCGATTGGAACTGATTTGAGCCGGATCGAAGATTTTGCCAAACGCGGCGCACGTTATATGTCGCTTGCTCATAACGGTCACAGTCAACTTGCCGATTCAAACACAGGCGAAGCAGATAATAAATGGCTCTATAATGGTTTAAGCGAACTTGGTAAAAAAGCAATCTATGAAATGAACAAATGGGGCATTATGATCGATCTTTCCCATCCTTCAAAACAATCAAATATTCAAGCGATTCAACTTTCAAAAGCTCCGGTCATTGCTTCACATTCGGGGGCACGCGCTCTTTGCAATCACAGCCGTAATCTTGATGATGAATTGCTTGAAATGATTAAAAAGAACGGTGGAGTGGTTCAAGCCGTGGCTTTTCGCACCTATGTCAGTAAAGAAAAGAGCGACCTTCGCACTAAGTTATCTACCGATATTATGAAAGAATTGGCGGAAAAAGAAGGTTTCAAAATGCTGGATCGGGCTGATGTGGTTAAATTGCCTGAAACCGAACGAGCCGATTATATGGCAAAAGCCGCTGCATTTCGCACTAAAGTCAGACCGATGCTCAATGACCAATTAAAAGATAAAGCACCTGATGTCAATGTTAAAGATTTTGTCAATCACATTGATTATCTGGTCAAAAAAATTGGCATTGACCATGTTGGAGTCAGTTCTGACTTTGACGGGGGCGGTGGTGTCGAAGGTTGGGATGATGCCTCGGAAACTTTTAATGTCACCCTTGAATTAGTTCGACGCGGTTATACTAAAAAACAAATCGAAAAACTCTGGAGCGGAAATCTTTTGCGCGTTTTGGATGAAGTTCAAAAGGTTGCGAAGAAAATGCAGCAGCAAAAATAAATAAAGATGAACCTTTGGACAGTTGCCGCAATTGTTTTTCTTGTAAATCTGCCATTTGGTTTTTGGCGAGCCTGTGTCCCGAAGTTTTCGAGGCAATGGATACTTGCCATTCATCTGCCGGTTCCAATTGTCATTGCTTTAAGAATTTTTAGCGGGTTAGGTTGGGCTTTTATCACCTTTCCCGTTCTGATTGGCGCGTTTTTTTTAGGGCAATTCCTTGGCGGTTTAATTGCTCGTTGGGTGGGAAAAAGTTATTCGGGAGAAGAAAATAAAGCAAAATGAAAAAAATAACGTCAGTTCTACTAAGTTGTTTAGTCATTTGTTTTTCGGCAAATATCGTTTTGTCACAAATTTATCCTGCACCAGTGGCAGGAGATTTTATGATGAAAGATTTTAAGTTCCAAAGCGGTGAAAGTTTACCGGAACTGAAAATGCATTATGTGACGATTGGGCAGCCTGTTAAAGATAGCAAGGGAATTGTCACTAATGCAGTTATTATTTTGCACGGAACTGGCGGAAATAATAAGAATTTTTTGAATCGCCAGTTTGGCGAAGTGCTTTTTAAGAAAGGTGGGCTGCTGGATGCAGAAAAGTATTACATCATCATTCCAGACAACATCGGACACGGTGATTCGAGCAAGCCGAGCGATGGTCTGCACGCCAAATTTCCGCATTATGGCTATCTTGATATGGTGACGGCACAATATAGGCTTTTGACGGAAAAACTTGGAGTTAATCATTTGCGGCTTGTAATGGGAACGTCGATGGGCGGAATGCATTCGTGGTTATGGAGCGAGATGTATCCTGACTTTATGGATGCCGCGATGCCGTTGGCAAGTCTTCCGATTGAGATTTCGGGGCGTAATCGATTCTTTCGTCGAATGATCATCGACCCGATTCGCAATGATCCCGATTGGTTGGATGGTGAATATAAAACTCAGCCGATTAGAGGTTTAACAACTGCAATTTATACATTGATTATGATGGGAAGTGCGCCGCTTCAGATGCAAAAGCAAGCACCAACCAAAGACGCGGCGGATAAAATGTTTGAAGCACAGATAAAATCACGCCTTGCAACCACTGATGCTAACGATTTGCTGTATCAAGTTGATTCTTCGCGGGATTATAATCCGCAGCCGGATTTGGAAAAGATACAAACTCATTTATTAGCGGTTAATTCGGCAGATGATGCAGTTAATCCCCCTGAACTTGGGATTGTTGAAAAGGAAATTAAACGGGTTAAAAACGGAAGATTTATTTTGTTGCCAATCACGGACGAAACTCGTGGACATGGAACGCACACGATTGCCTCAATTTGGCAAAACTATCTGGCTGAATTATTAACCGCGACTGAAAAGAAAAACTAAATTGCAATTTGAAATGGGAACTTACAAAAAAAGCTTATTAAGTATTTTCAGTTTCATTGGATTGCAATTATTATTTGCTTTTACCATTTCAGCTCAATCAGCTTTTATCAGAATAAATCAAGTTGGTTATTTACCAACAGATACCAAAATAGCGATCGCCTTTTCAAAAACTCCTTTGGAAGGCGATTTTGTTTTAATAAATTCAACCAGCAAACAAACTCTTTTTCGTGCGCCTTTAAAATCTGTGTCGGCTTCAAATTGGGGAGTTCCTTTTCCTTATTACTACGAATTAAATTTTTCCAATCTCAAACACCCCGGCAAATATATTTTGCAATTGGAAAAAAGCGGAGAAATTTCTAAAGAATTTTCCATTGGCGCTTACCCAAATTATCAGGAAGATTTGCTTGGTTTTATGCGCCAACAGCGTTGCGGCTACAATCCCTATCTCGATATGGTTTGTCACAAACGCGATGGGCGGACATTTTACGGACCGATGCCGGATGGAACTTTTATTGATGCGAGCGGCGGATGGCACGATGGGGGCGACCAGTTAAAATATTTGATTACTGCAAGCAATGCTACAGCGCGGATGATGTTGGCGTATGAACTTGAAAAGAATA
Organism: Pyrinomonadaceae bacterium; assembly: GCA_035438525.1. Classification (GTDB taxonomy): domain Bacteria; phylum Acidobacteriota; class Blastocatellia; order Pyrinomonadales; family Pyrinomonadaceae; genus JAIBCC01. Next base: position 410 of record DAORIL010000204.1, on the reverse strand, counting down.
AGTTTGATGACAAATATGATGCGCTCGGACATCTGCAACCAAATGGAATTCCCGATGTTTTAGACGAAGCAAAATGGGGTTTGGATTGGATCATGAAGCTCCATCCTGCACCAAATCAATTATTTCACCAGGTTGCCGACGACCGCGACCATAAAGGATTCAAATTACCGGATCAGGATAATGCCGATTACGGTTGGGGCAAAAACAGTTATCGTCCGGTTTATTTTGCTGATGGCAAACCACAAGGGTTACGCGAATTCAAAAGTAAATCAACCGGAATTGCCAATATTGCCGGACGTTCTGCGGCTGCAATGGCGATGGCTTCAGGGCTCTGGAAATCTGATAATTTGCTATCACAACAATATTTGAAAGCCGCCGTTGAGCTTTACGAAATGGGTAAACGTCAGGAA
>DAORIL010000203.1:0-9933 GCA_035438525.1 Pyrinomonadaceae bacterium | reverse complement strand
ATCTATTTCTTATAAGCATAGAGTTTATTTGAATAAAAATGAAATCTTCTTCTCAAAATTTTGAGCAAATTTAAGTTTTGCTCAGGCGTTGAGTTTTTCACTTATTTCTTAATTTTACTTGGCACAATAATTGCGCTTCCTGCGTTTAGTGATACTTGAAAAATTTCTTTGATTTTGTATGATGACAGGCAAAGAAAAACGCATTTATACAGCTTTCATCGTTCTTATACGAACACATTTAACTTCAGGAGGTGAATTATGTTAAAAGCTGTCTCAACTTTGTGTTTGACAACTCTTCTTTTTTCAATTTGTTTAGGTCAACAAGCCAATAGCACTCAGGGAAAAGTGCTGTTCAAAGCCAATACTGAATTTTCCATTCAGCTAGATACCCCAATTTTCACTGATAAAAATGCCGTTGGTGATGATGTTAAATTTATTCTGAACGAGGATGTCACGGGCGAAGGAGATAAACTTCCAAAAGGCTCGACTGTCTTTGGAAGAATCGTCAGTGTTGAGAAAACATCAGCGAAAAGCGAAACCGCCAAAGTTTGCATAATGTTTGATTTCGTCAAAAAAGGTGAAGATTTTGTTTCGCTGGTTGCTGCAATTATTTCAGTTGACCCAAACCCTGATGCGATCAAATTTAACGCGTCGCCTATTTTTAGTGACGGCACCGTTCTTTCTCTAAAAGGTAAGGAAATTCAATTAGATAAAGGAAGGATGTTTCGGGTCAAATTAACAAAAGATATAACTGCCAACTAAAAGCGTTTCAAAACAGATAAGCAGTTCAAAAACACAAAGTTTACCAAAAGCAGGAAATTCTTAGCTTAAAGGGTAAACTCTTGTGTTTTTTGTGCTTTTAGCAAACTTTTTTGACCTCCTTTGATGTATTTTTTGGCGATTAGTTGTAGAGTGTGAGTTTCAGAAAAGATTTTGAGTTTCTGACCCGTTGCACTTGAAATTTCTGCGATTATTACTGGAGGCAATTATGCTGCAAAAATATTTACCCGTTTTCTTAGTTTTCCTTTTCGGTGTTTTAGGTTGTGCGTCAACCGATACGGTCGAATCGACCAAAGTTTCGCCAAGCGAAATTTATCAAAGCTATTTAATTCGCGGCACCAAAACCGGAACAACCGTCAATGCAACTTTTCGCGTCGGAGGTCCGACCGGATCAACAGTTGATTTAGATGCACCAAGCAAAGTTGAACATAACGGTAAGGAAATGAACGAAAGTAAGCCCGGAATTCTGAAAGGAACGGATTACAATGATTCAGGTAATCAATTTGTTTCCCAACACAAATTTAAGTTTGTGGACGCCGGCGGAAAGGCTTGGGAAAATGAAATCAGCCTCGATGCTTTGGAATTAACAACTCAAAATTTAACCGTTAGTAAAGCAAGCGGCGGAACGATTACTCTTTCGCGTCCGGTCGGAAAAGATGAAAACGTTGAATTTTTATTGGTTTCGGAAAAAACTCAGCCATCAGCGGGCAATAGTAATTCTGCTAACAAAAAGCCGGAGCTAAGCTATTCAACCAATTTGCAGGTCAGTTATGACGAAGCCCGAACAACCGCCAAAATCGAACCGTTTTCACTCAAAAATTTTGTGGATGGCAAAGCCAATTTGACCGTCACCGTTCGCAAAAATAAATCCACTCAACAAGCTGCCAAAGGCGGCTCAATGGATTTTACTTACGAAGCGCAAAGAGTTGCGGTAAATGTAGGAAACTAATATCAATTCAAGACAAAAAATTAGCCCGCGAATTGGTGCGAATGAACGCGAATTAATAAAAATGAGGGAAACAATCATAGTTTCTCAAAAAATAAATTAAATATTCGTGCCAATTCGCGTTCAGTCGCGGGCTAAAAAATTAACTCAAATTCAGTAAAGCAAATATATGAAAAATCTTAATCGAATCTTCTCAATATTAATCCTTTTGTGTGTCGTTTCGATAATTTCGGCAAACGCTCAAATCACCAGCATTTCGCAAATAAAAGATGTCAAGCCAACCGAGCAACATTATCAGGCATTGCAATCATTAGTTGAAAAATACGGCGTTTTTGAACCGTTTCCAGATGGCACGTTTCGAGCCAATGCGCCATTGACTCGAGGTGAGTTTGTAAAGCTGCTGAATAGCGGATTAAATCAGATGATGGATTTAACAACCCAAGAAGATGTAGAAATCCTGCCAACGGATTTGTTCCATTATTACAATGCCAATCAGACAAATATTACCTCGGCATCGCAAATCAAAGATCTTCGCCCGACCAATGAATTTTATATTCCGATGGAGTCTTTGATTGAACGCTTCGGCATTGATATTTGTGATGCGGATAAAACTTTCCACGCCGAAAAGCCGGTGACCGAAAAGGAATTTTATACTTGGATCAAAGGGATTTTCGGAGCAAGTGTTGAAGGAAATCCTTCGGCAACTAAATCCTTAACCCGAAGCGTCTGGGTGATGATAATGAATAGTGCTTTTGATGCTGTGACAGAGAGAATTGAGGAAAAAGTTGCTAAAAATAAAGTCAAAGAAACTGTTCCGCCAAAAGTTGCTCCGAAACCTGCACCCACAGTTTCTACTAATTCGACTTCGACCGTCACACGAAAATCCAAACTCGAATTAATCAAAGAGTTACCATCGTTAGGCAAGGCAAAAATCGTGGATAAAGGTTCGTTTTATTTGCCCGATAATACTTGTGCAAATTTAGCTAGTGCGGAACTTGAATTAAAAGCTGCCCTGAAAGGCGGCGGGATTTGGGGCAATTATAAAATTAACGAAGGAGATATTGGCGACATCGTTTATGAAACAAACAATACTTGCACCAGTGGAAAAATCATTATTTTAAGAGTCGGCACAGCACTTATAACTATTGGCGAAAAAGGGGTTAAACGAATCAAATAACAGATTTATCTGCGAAGTAGCACAAAGAAAACACGAAAATAAATGAATTAAGTTTTGATGAAAGTGGAAAAAACTGTGAAGTTTAGAAAACATATTTATTTTCTAAATCTTATAAACTCCTCTTTCCCTTCGTGAAAACTTCGTGTATCTTCGTGGATAAAAAACTGAGTTATGAAAAAACTACTGATTCTAATAATTTTAATCTTTTCTGCAACTATCTTTTCCCAACAACCAAAACTGGTTCCGCATAAAATTACGTTAAAAAGCGGAAAAACTTTTTCGCTTAATCTCCCGGCAAATTACGAGATAATTCCTGCCGCCGAAGGCTTAAAACGAGTCCGATTTTTTGCCAAAGCACCAGACGGCAGAATGTTCGTGACCGATATGTTTAATCTGACCGATAACAAAAAAGGTGTAGTTTATATTTTGGACGATTGGAACGAAAAAACCGGCAAATTCGGTAAAGTTATTCCTTATCTGTCAGGTTTAAAGAATCCGAATTCCGTTCAGTTTTACACCGATAAAAACGGGCAGGATTGGTTTTATCTGGCGGAAACCGACAAATTAACGCGCCGAAAATTCACTCGTGGTGAAACCAAACCGACAGGCAAAGCCGAAACTCTGGCGACTTTTCCTGATTACGGTTTAAGCTACAAATACGGCGGCTGGCATCTGACACGGACAATTGCTTTCGGCGCAAATGACAAACTTTATATTTCGGTCGGTTCAAGCTGTAATGCCTGCGTCGAAAAAGAAGAAGTTCGCGCAACCGTCATGGAAATGAATGTGGACGGTTCACAACAACGAGTTTTTGCCAAAGGATTACGCAATGCTGTTAGTATCAAATGGATAGGAAATTTCCTGTTTGCCAGCAATCAAGGCTCAGATCATCTCGGTTTAGACAAACCTGACGAAACGTTTTACGCACTCAAAGAAGGAACGGATTACGGATGGGCATATTGCTATTCATATAACGGTAAAATCTTTGCCGACCCCAAAATCAAACGTCCTTCGGGCTGCAAAAATGTTCCTGCTCCTTATGCTTTTTTCCCTTCACACTCGTCTGCACTCGGTTTTGATTATTTTGACGAAAACACGCCTGACGAAACTATCAAAAATTCGTTTTTAGTTTCTCTGCACGGATCAACCAACGAAAAGATCGGACACGGCTACAAAATTGTGATTATGCGGAAAGGACAAAAATTGCAAACATTCATGGATGGATTTTTAGTCGGCAGAACGGTTTACGGCCGTCCCTGTGACATTTACCGGGTTGATGCAAATTCATTTTTCTTTACCGATGACCGCACCGGAATTGTTTATTACGTTCGCGCAAAACAATAATTTTTCTTCCATATTTTTTGACCTGTTTTCTTCAAAAAATCGGCGATTATTGTTGTAGTAAATGTTTTTACGTTTAGATTTTAGGAGAAATATGAAACGCTATTTTTTATTTGGATTATTGGTTTTAACCTTTATTGCTTCGGCAAATGCTCAAAAACTTACTTACGGCGGAAAACCGAAAGCTGTAAAAGTCGAAGGTTTAACTGATTCTTTTTGTGTTACTTTGGCAAACAGCACCATTGTTTGCAAAGGCAAAGAAACCGGCGAAGACGGAGATGGAAAGTTTTTTGTCCGCAAAAACGGGCAGAAAAAAGGCGAAATTGACGCATCACTTGGCGTTTATGGATCAGGCGATAACTTCTTTGCTTTTTATGGTGATTTGGATAAAAACAAATCCGCTGAACTCGTCATCGTAGATTTTGCCAGTCAAAGCAACGGTTTGGGTGTCAGCTATTACGACATCAATATTTTTCCCGATTTTCAAACCAAAGGTTTTCAGAAACCGATCAACTTCGGCACTACCGAATTCGGCATAGACGGAACATTTGTTTATGATGCTAAAGCTAATGAAACATTGATTTTAATTACTGATTTCAATGGTCTCGACAACATCTCAAAAAAAGAAGGAACATATTTTGTCGGCAGATTTTTTCGTTACCAAAACGGATTGCTCAAACTTGCCACTGACAAACCGATTTATGCCCGCCGATATTTGAACAGCTTTGAAGACGAACGTTACCGCACTGAAAAAAATCCGCTTCGTCCGTGGCTCTGGCTCAATTCACCAAAAGCACAAAAAGTGAGCGTTGATACCGAATTCAGCGTCAAACCGATTTCGAGCGAAACAGGTGTAGTCGAAAAAGTTGAAACGCTCAAAGAAACCACTAAAAACGAAGATGACGAAGGTAAAACCGTTGAAATCAAACAAATTACGGTCAAGCTGAATTCGGGCGCAACAAAAATGATTGTGCTGCGAAAAAATCCTGAATATGTTGAACTAGACAGCGATAAAGGCAAAATCTTTCCCGAGATATTTGGAATTATGCCGGCTACAATTTCCCTGCCGAAAGATTTGGATGTAACTCTGGTTTTCGGAAATTTGGAAGGCAAAAAAGTTGTCATCAACAGTTACAAGCCGTTTGAATTTGATGAGGATAAAAAACCTCGTTACAAAGTTCTTTTTTATGAGTAAATTTGTGATAGATTTGAGTTATTAATCAAAATCTATGAAACAGGCTTTTAATATTCGTCTTCAATATTTTTCGCGGGCAATTCAAATAGTTTTGCTCGCTGTTTTTCTGTCCGTTTTTGCTCAGGCGCAGCGTCAAGAACGATTGATCGATTCGTGGCAGCCGCTTCATTTTGATATTAATCTTGTTTTTGATTACAGTCTTTCAAGCATAAATTCGGCAACCACAGATGTCACGGTTTTAGTGCGGCAAAACGAGGTGACCAAGATTGATTTCGATTTTGGGACAATGCCTGTTAGCAATGTCAAAGTCAATAATGAAACAGCAAAATTTGCTCAGCATGATGAAAAACTGGATATTTTCCTAACTCAGCCTGCGAGCAAAGACCAAAAACTGAATATTTCCGTCACTTATTCCGGCAAACCGCAAGACGGATTGATTTTGACTAAAGACCGCGATGGGAATCCGTCAGCAGTTGGCGATAATTGGGCGGATAGAGTTCATCATTGGATTCCCTGTCTAGATCATCCTTCTGCCAAAGCATCGGTCAAATTTACCGTCACGGCTCCGTCAAATAATGCTGTGGTTGCCAATGGCGTTTTGGAATCTTCAAAAGACAATACAGACGCCACAAAAACCTGGGTTTATAACGAAAGTAAAAATATTTCACCTTACAATATGGTCGTTGCTGTCGGGCAATTTGCCAACGCAACTCTGAAAACAAATGCGCCGATTCCGATTTCGTATTATGTCCCACAAGCAGACAGAAGTTTTGCCGAACAGGGTTTTTCGCCTGCCGCGCCTTCGGTTTTGACTTTCAGCAATTTAATTGCGCCTTATCCTTATGGAAAATTGGCACTAATTATCGGCGCCACCAAATTCGGCGGGATGGAAAATGCAAACACAATTGTTTTCACCCCAAATCTTTTTCAAAACTTTGTTGCCGCCAAACCGCGTGGTCAGCGTTACAACGTTCCACAAGGCGTCGAAGAAGTTATAGCACATGAGATCGCACATCAGTGGTTTGGCGATTCGGTAACGGAAGCAACGTGGGCTGATTTGTGGTTAAGCGAAGGCTTTGCAACTTATTTTGCCGGACTTTTTCTGGAAAATAATGAAGGCAAAGACAGATTTCGCCTCTATATGCGGGATAAAGCCAAAAGTTATTTTGAGTATGAAAAGAAAAATCGAACACCGATTCATGATACGAAAACCGAAAAACTTTTTGATTTGCTAACGCCGAATAATTATGAAAAAGGCGGTTGGGTTCTCCATATGATGCGCGGAATGTTGGGCGATAAAGCATTTTTTGACGGTTTGAAAAGTTATTACAACGAACACAAAGAATCAACTGCGACCACTGAAGATTTACGCATCGCTTTAGAAAGATCTTCTGGAAAAGATTTGAAAAACTTTTTTGAGCGTTGGATTTATCAGGCGGGACATCCGGTTTATCAAGCCACTTGGAAACAAACAGGCAAATCAACTCTGGAAATAACACTCAAACAAACTCAGGAAGATGAAGCCTTTCTACAACCTGTGACTATTGAAATCATTACCAATAACGGCTCTCAACGGGTAATTATGACACCGACTGGGAAAGAAACCGTGGCTAAATTCAAAAGTGCGAAGCCTAAAAAAATCGTAATTGACCCGGATGAGATTATTTTGAAAGAAGTTGTAAATTAACGGCTTTACTATTTGGATTTCACTATTTACTATTCAAATCATGAACATCGGAATTACGGTTTATCCAACCTACGGCGGAAGCGGGATTGTCGGCTCCGAACTTGGCAAAGAGCTTTCTGCGCGTGGTCACAATATCCATTTTATTTCGTCGAGCTTGCCGACTCGTTTGACGGAATTAAATGACCGGGTGCATTTTCACGAAGTTGAAATGATGTCGTATCCGCTCTTTGAACATCAGCCGTATTCGCTCGCACTGGCAACCAAAATGGCAACTGTTGCCCGCGCCGAAAAACTTGATTTGATTCATGTTCATTATGCAATTCCGCATTCGATCTCAGCGATTTTAGCGCGGGAATCCATTAAAGATCGTTTTTATCTGCCCGTCATTACAACACTTCACGGAACGGATATAACTTTGGTCGGCGCAGACCGGTCTTATTTGCCGATTACCCGTTATGCTTTGCAGCAATCGGATGGAGTCACTGCCGTTTCAAACTTTCTAAAAAAAGCGACGATTGAAACCTTTGATTTTGATGAGGTTGAAGTCATTCCAAATTTTATTTGTGCCACTGACTATCAGCATCGGGAAGATTCTGAAATAAAACGCCAACTTGCACCAAACGGCGAATTTTTGCTGGTTCATGTTTCAAATTTTCGGGCGGTCAAACGTCCGGTTGATTGTGTTGAGATTTTTGCCAGAGCCCGCCGGGAATTTCCAAATTCTAAACTCATTTTAGTTGGTGATGGTCCTGAAATTTCAGCCGTTCGCCATCGGGCTAAACAATTAGAAGTGATTGATTTTTGTGAATTTGTCGGCAAACAGCCGAAAATTGGTGATTATGTTTCGATTGCCGATTTGGTGCTTTTGCCTTCGGAACAAGAATCTTTCGGACTTTCCGCCCTCGAAGCCCAAGCCTGCGAAGTTCCCGTCATTGCGACCAGAATCGGAGGAATTCCCGAAGTAATCAATGATGGTGAAACAGGATTTTTAAGCGAAATCGGAAATGTCGAAAAAATGGGCGAAGATGCTATTAAATTGTTGCAAGACAACGATTTGCGGCGCGAGTTCGGCAAACGTGGACGCGAACTAGCCATTGCCCGTTACGGAACCGAGAAGATCATTCCCCAATACATCGAATTTTACGAAAAAGTATTAAACAAGTCAGCATAATACTTTGTCCCTTACTGTGCGGCTTTTTTCATAAATACCCAATTTTTTTCCAAGTTGTCTTAAACTACTCCAGCGACTGTGACAATTTTAAAAGTGTCACAGTCATCAAACACGCTAAATATTCAATTTCATAAACTTAGTTTAGTTATTTTAGACAAAAAATAGAGGATAATTTTATGAAAAAAATTTAGTTAGGTTTGATTTTGATTTTTACATTTTCCGGTTTAGTTGCTGCCCAGCAAAAGTCTGATGAAAATTACAAAGGCGAGGTTTTTATTGGATATTCCGGTTCTTTTGATTTTGCGGACGGAGGATCGTTGCGCAATGGATTTGATGCTTCGGCAGTTTATAATTTTCACCGCTACATTGGCGTAAAAGGCGATGTTTCAGCCACTAAAGATTTTAACGATACATCTACATTTCAAGTATCCGGCGGAGTTCAGTTTAAGGATAATAGCAAAAAAGATGAAAAACGAGTTAAGCCCTTTGGACACGTTATGGCCGGGTTTGGTAATCAAAGCAATTATGGCGATGGTGTATCGGTTATAGTCGGTGGCGGGGTAGATATAAGAGTGAACGATAAAATTGATATTCGCGCCGTTCAGTATGATTTCAATCCGATAATTATAACCCGAACCAACGGAGTAGTTTTGAATAATCGAATAAGTGCGGGAATTGTCTTTAAATTTTAAGTTTAAAACGGCAGAAGGCAAAAGCTAAATCTAACTTTTGCCTTTTACTTTTTACTTTTGACCTTAGCTATTTGCGGCTTCGGCTATTTCATCTTCGTCACTGTTAATTGAGCCGGTATGTATTTCTAAAGGCATTAAATCATTGGTTTCAAGCTGGGCGGCTCTGCTTTCAAAAACTTTTTTATCAAAATTTTCTTTTGCTTTGAGCATGGTGCAACTTCCTTCAAAAATCGCGCCATCTTCGATTACCAAGCGGGGAGTTTGAATATTTCCAATAACCCGTGCTGAACGTCCTAATTCGATCTTTTCTAAAGCCACAATATCACCATTAATTGTGCCGTTAATAATTGCCGCCGCCACCAAAATATTTGCATCAACCCGTCCGGTTGAACCGATAATTAGAGTTCCCGATTCCGAAGTAACCCGTCCGGTCAAATGTCCATCCACGCGGAGCATCGCCTGAAAATTCGTTTCGCCGGTTAAAACAGTGCCATTGCCCACAAATCCGCTTAAACGACCTTCTTTGATGTCACGCGCCATTGATTCGCTTTCGGACATTGCTCGTGTCGAAGACGGCAGACTATTGAACACATTGCTTGTATTAGCGGTAAATGTTTCTTGTATTGCGGGGGATTCCGAAATTGGCTCCGTTTTACTACTTCTTCCCATTCTTATCATATTTTTATTGACCTCTTTTTAGAATTTACAGACTCGAAAATACTGTTCAGACTTTCCCCGCCTAAACACCTTCAAAATCTTACAGACAAATATTTATTGCAGTTATATTACTGAAATGACTAACTACCGGATTTTTCCAGCCAGATATTTAATAATAGAATTTTTTTTGGCGACGTGTCTATATTTTTTGTGAAGAGTGTCTGGCAAATTCAAAAATAAGGAGATGAACTGTCTTTCACCTCCTTATTTTCTAGGGATAATGTTAT
>DAORIL010000202.1:0-9936 GCA_035438525.1 Pyrinomonadaceae bacterium | reverse complement strand
TCCCTACACGACGCCTTTCCGATCTTGAATTGAACAAAAACTCTTGCCGTTGTATTTAGTCCGCCTGCTGGTTCGGCAATGACTTGATACGGGGCGATTGGATTGCCGTTTTCGTCATACAAAATAGAAGTTTGCAAATTAGCGGGATAGGTTGTGCTCTTCATTCCAAGCGGTTTGCAAACCTCGGTTTGCATATAATTGTGGAGAGTTTGGTGCGTTTGTTCTTCAATCCAAAATTGCAAAATTGCATATCCGCCGCCAGAATATGACCAAGTTTTGCCAGGTTCTTTTTCAACCTTGACCGCACCTTTTTCGCCAGCCGTTCCATTCAAAACATCCAATAAAGTCGGGAGTTTAGAATCTATTGAAAACCAGGGGACAGCCACCACTGAAGTTCCCGCTGTATGACTCAAAAGACGTTTGAAAGTTACTTGGTTATTGTCAAATTCAGATTTTGGCAACGTCCAATTTTTCAACAAAGAATTGATTGGCGCATCCAAATTTAACTTTTCTTTTTCCACCAAATGCAAAATTCCCCAAGTTGTGACAGGTTTTGAAATAGACGCAACATTGATAATTGTGTCGGCTGTCATCGAACGATTTGCTTTTACATTCGCCTTTCCGTATCCGCGCAAAAGAATCGTTTTGCCATCTTCAATCACTCCAACAGCTACGCCTTGAGTTTTATTTGTTTCTAAAAGTTTGGGAATTGTTTGGTTTAGCTTTTCAGGAAGTGAAGATTTTTCTTGAGCGAAAGCAGTTGAAAACAAAACAAATGCTGCTAATAACAAAACCATCAAAATTCGATTTTTTTTAATCATAACTACCTTTTGTTATCAAAAATTATTTGTTCCAACCCGTTACTCACTAAATCCCGGGCCGGTTGCCCGTCAATATCACCGGAGTTTGTCAACACCACAATCACTGTTCCATCAGGGTAAAGTTTGATGATTCCGTTATGCCCAAAATCTTCGTATCCTGCTGTCCAATAATATTTTGTGCCTGAGTCAGGGTCAGAAATAAACCAACCATAGGCGTGCATTCCCCGGGAAGTTTGATTATTCGGGGTCAATAATTTTTCGCGTTTATTTTTGGACAAAATTTTGTCGGCAAACAAGGCTTGTTGCCATTTAAAAAGGTCCCGAACAGTTGAATACATGCCGCCTGAGCCGCGAAATCCCCAATTCGGCATCTTTACCTCAGCAGGAACTTCTTTTTTTGTATCCGCAATTAATACATTTTTTTCGCCCCAAAACCCCGTATTCAGCATCCTCGCAGGTTGTAGTAAGTTTCGTCTGAAATAATTTTCATAACTTTCTCCCGAAGCGATTTCGACAATCGCTGCCAGCAAGCTGTAACCGTCATTGCCGTAGCCAAATTTTTCGCCAACCGGATTTTTCAAAGGTTCGGCAAGAACAACTTTAACCATTTCATCCCGATTAATAATTCCATCTGCAATATAATTTTGGGCTAAACCTGCTGTATGCGTGAGGAGATGATGAATGGTAATTTGGGCTTTGTCAGGCGGAACATTTTTGAAATATTTGGAAATTAAGTCGGTTGTTTTCAGCTTTCCACGTTCTTCGAGTTTAAGAATTGCCGATGCGGTAAATTGCTTGGTAATTGATGCAATATAAAATTTAGTGTCGCTTGTTACTTTTACGGTTTTCTTTAAATCGGTGAAACCGTAGCCTTGATCAAGGAGAATTTTATTCCTTTTAGCGACCAAAACTGTTCCCGAAAAATTTTTATTGGCAGTAATTTCGTGCAAATAATTATCGAGTTTAAGACGCAGACTTTCTTGGGCTTGAAGGTTTGAACATAAGCCGAATAACAATAAAATCAATATGATTAAAAATTTAAGCCTCATAAATTCTTAATTTGTTGTTTTGGGCAACCTTGCCAAGAATTGTTGAAAACGGGCATCAGAACGAATCGGTATTAGGTCGGTGTCAGTTTCAAAGGTCGGGCGATCAACAAAACCTTCGTCAATAGTTTTATTTAACAACTCAAAAGCCTTATCATTTTGCTTTAAGCGGACATAGATACAAGCCATATTGTAATAAGCTAATCCGCGAGTGTTGCCCCCCGGCGGGATGCCTATTTCAAAGGCTTTTTCGTAAGTTTTAATTGCATCCTCGTTACGATTAAGACTCATTTGCGAATAAGCCAACTGCCCGAAAGTCAGGCTGCTTTGCATCCCAAGTTCGATAGCTTTTGACAAATACTTAATAGATTCTTCCCAACGCTGTTGGTTATATCGAAGTTGTCCAAATCCGTTGTAAATTCCGGCATCATTTGCACCAAGTTGAAGAGCTTTTTCAAAGGCTGCACCTGCTTCATCAAACCGGCGAATTTGCGACAAAGCATTGGCATATTGAGTATAAGCCGTTACATCGTTCGGGTTTTCGGCAATCCATTTCGGCATTAATTCAACTAATCTATTTGGATTTCCGCCAAACCACGGACTATTGGCTAAAATTTCGCGGGCTACAGCAGGTTTCCAGGTTGGCTGCGGAACAGGTTCGAGATTTGATTTCCAAAATGAAATAGTTTGCTGAATGATCCTGCGCGCTTCGTCATTATCAGCCAAACTGTCAAAAGCATGCGGCATCCGGCTGGCAAACATCACTGTCCATGGCGCACGCGATTCACTGACCTTTTGCCAAAGATTCATATATTGCTGAGGATTCCGCGCTAAATCTCCTTCGGCAACGACGAACAAAACGGGCAAATTATTACGAAATGCCGGATTCGGAACTCCACCGTAATACAAAACCGCCGCTTTGATATTTTTTGAAGCATTTTCGCTCAATAAATAATTTGCCGACTGCGTAACATTTGCCGAAGCGGCGTAAACGCCCAAACGATTTCCGTCAATTCCGTGTTTTGCGCCGTCTTTTTCGAGAAAATCAAACAGCGCACGAAAGCATTCCTGAATCCTCGTCCCGTCCGTTTCCATCGAAATTCCAACCATCCCATGTGCAGCAACCAAGCGTGGAAACGATTTATAGATTTCCCATGTTTTGAGCTTATGGTCTGGTGCATCCCCAATTGCATTAAGAAAAATAACTGCTGGAAATTTATCGTTAGGTTTAGCATTTGGCGGCGAATAAACATCAATCGTCAGATTTCCCGAATATAGAACATCAGTTTTAACTTTGACATTTTTGGTGGCGGGAACATCATAAACCACGCCCCAATTAGTCGGATCAAGCGGCGAACGCGGTTGATTATTTTGGGCAAAAAGATTGAGTGAAAAGATAAAAATTAAAGCGAATAGTGTTGTTTTATTCATAAAATAAATCTCCTCCAAATTTTAGGATTTTGCCAAATCTCTCGGTGGTTCGGAATCCCAGATACTGATGCCCTTTATCCGGTAAGGTTTTGTTTTTTCAAACTCAAGCAAAATGCCCTGCCAAATCTTTTTCTTAGTCGCAAAAACTAAAAATGCCAATTGATTGCCTTGTTTTGAATATCCGTAAACCTCATATTTTCCAAGGTTCTCCATATCCTCCTGCCATCCTTTGGCACGTTCCTGCGGAGTTTTTCCTTCGGGACTGGGCGGACGATGGTTGGCGTAAAATTCTGCCATCGTCGTTTCTTTTCCAGAGTTGAAAGCCTTGAAAAACGCGGCGGCGCGGTTTCCATAAACAGTTTTAGGCAAATTATTGTTTTGGATTTTTATCAATTCGCTCCACAGTGAATTTGGCGGATCGTTTTTGATAGTTTCCAAAATCCATTTGCGTCTGGTAGAAACTCGTGCATAACCATCAAAAGTCAGATATTTACCGACTGTTGCGGCTTTGGAGTTGCCGGAGTTAAAAGAATTGATTCCGATTAAATAGAGTTTTCCGTTTTCTTCGTAAAAAGCAGGTGAGCCGCTGTCACCGGAGCCGCCAATGCCCTCCAAATCAGTGCCAAATGGCGGTGCATCAAAAGTTAAGATCAACGAATTTTCCAGCGTTCCGTCAATTTCATTAGTTGCTCCGCGTTGCTTCCCTTTTTCGCTTGTTTCGCCCGTCAATCCGGTGCCGGTTTTACCGTAACCGACCAGAACAACTGGCTTTCCGGCTTCATCCTGTTTGTCATAAAGCAAGGCAGGAGCAATGTCTTTAACGGGTTCTTTCAATTTCAAAAGTGCTATATCAGCCGAGCTATCAACCGTATCTTTGATTCTGGCAGGATGGGTAATTATTTTTTCGACTTCATATCGCTTACCCCCGAACATCACAAAATAATTAGTAAAAGGAGGATTACTTTCGACAGCGTGCGCCGCCGTAATTGCCCAATTTGGAGTGATCAGCGTGCAGCCGACTCGCTCCTGAAAAAAACCGCTTTGCGGATATTTCGCCCCCAGAGCCAAATATTGGGCATCGTCTCTATCGTGGCGGATGACGATTGAAAAATTATGTCTTGCTAAAAAACTGATTACGAGGCTAATACTTATTAGCTTTAATAACTTTTTCATTGGTGTTTTACGCCCTTATTTTCTAAATTTAATTTCCCTTCAATCGCTGCAAGGCATCAACCGCTGATGGATAATTCGGCGCAAGCTGCAAAGCCTTTTCATAAGCCTTAATTGCTTCCTCGCGCTTGCCCGCATTGGCGAGAGCTTCGCCGTAGCTGTCAAAAACATTGGCTGAATCCGGATAAAGTTCAGTGTTAAGTTTGAAAATTCCGAGGGCTAGTTCAATTCGTTGCGCCGCCATTAAACGATAACCGACAGCATTCAGTTCGGCTTCAACACTGATGAATTCATTTGCAGGGTCTTTTCTGAACTCGATCAGTTTAGCTTTGACGGCCGCCATATTTCCCGCCTCAAAGTCTGCCCGCACCAATTCCGTCATAGTCGGCTGCGGTTGATAATTCACAATAGCCTGCATCACCGGATCAATGTTGTTGGCGTAATCGGCAAAGGCTAATTGGGCGGAAACTTGCGGTGCAGTCCACGGGCGGCGGTCAAGTTCGACCATATTTTGCCACCAGAGCGAAGAAATATTTATTCTCAGTTTGCTGTTCGGCAGAAAGATCGGACGGGCATCCCCAAACATATTCACATGCGAAGCAGTTGGTTCGCCAACAAAAGTAGCTTTGGTATATTTCTCAAGTTCATTAACCAGATTTTGGGCAGCAGAAAAAGTTTGCCGTCCGATGATGACGAAAAGTTTGCCTTTTTTATCAATTTTATCGGCTTTGACAATGGCACGAATGATGGTCGGAACGAGTCCGTTATTCCCGCCGCCGTTCAAGCGAAGATCTAAAACGAGTTTTTCAGCCTCACTTTTATTAAGTTCCTCAGTTACTCGTCCGAAAAATGCTTCAACAGTTTCGTCTTGTTTATTTAAAACCTGATTGAGCTGAACATAAAGAATTTTTGTTTCGGGAACGTATTCAAACCAAAAGGGATTTCCAGAATTTTTGAGCCAGAGCGGGGTTGATTTTTTTGAATTATCACGCGCATTGATCCATCCTTTTCTGGCTTCAGCCGTAGCCAAATTTGAAAATAATCCGGCAGGTTTTAGCTCGACGGTAAACTGTTTACCCTCTTTTTCAATCAACAAATCAACCTTTTCGGCATCTTTGATAAAACCTAGTGCCTGCAAAATCTCCGGTGCGCTTAAATAGGTCGGTGCAGTGTTTTTGATACCGTAAGTATTGTCTCGCGGGACATATTCGCCAACCGTTTCAATCGCTTTTTCGGCTGTTACATTGCCGATTTTCAAGACTTTTCCGCCGACGATATTGGCATTTTCAGGTGCTGCCGATTGGATAAACAATCCTTCTTTGAATAAATAAAACTTAACCGGCAAAGCGTGAAAATTTGCTTCGGGTGCGAACGGCAGCCAAAATCCCGTGTGTCCGTCCCGCACCATCGAAACGATTCGGGCAAATTCCAGCATTATTTGATTTTCCGTTAGTATCGGAATTTTCGCATCCAAATCTTTAACCGCTTTTTCAAATTCGCCACGCGTCATCGTGTGAAAAAGATTTTTGTGCCGCTTTGGCATTTCTTCGGCTAAAAAGCGTAAATCTGCGCGCCATTTTTCAGTAGAAAATTTTGGCACAGATTGCGTTTGAGCTACACCAATTTGTGCCAAAAGACAAAAAATTGAAAGAAAAAGAAATTTTATTTGCAATGTTTTCATAATTTTATTCAAAATGCTGCGAAACGAAAAAATGCTCCTGTTTCTAATGAATCTGCTGATGGAAATTCTTGACAATTTTCGATAATGGTTTGTGCAACATTGGGTTGCGGCTCCAAGATCTGCAGATCAACCGCAGCTTCTTTTGGTTTGGCAAAACATCTGTTTTTAATGATTGGTGCATCGTTTTTTTGTCCCAACATCAGATTTGACGAAAACACAAAAATTAACAGGATAACTTTGATAATCTGGTAAATCTTCATTTCTCCCTCTCTACACCAAACATAACGAAGTTAAGCAAACAAACGGCTTACCCTCGTTGAAATAGCGATAATGAATTTTATTTGCATCCATCAGCGAATAAATTTCTTCGGTTTTATGACAAGTCAAAAATGCAGCTTTAGCAGGCGGAAACAAACTAACTTCGCGTTGACAAAGTCCGCAATAGGCTCGCACAAAAACACTTTTTCGCTTGATAATGCTGATTTCGTGGGTTTCGATAAAAATCTCTTTTTGAACTTTTGTCATTGTTTTCTCCGAGGGAAAAATCATAGGGATTGAGGAGGTAAAAAGGAGTATTCAATTAAATCATCTCCAAATATTCCTTTTATCCCTGTGATTTTTCCTTTTAGCTTAATAACTATTGCCAAACGCAATAAATCTTTTTACAATGTGAGGCGAACAAACATTTTGATAGTTCGACTTTCTGCTCAAAATTTAACTGTCTAAAAAAATCTGCTCGCCTCTGAGGATGAATCTAACAAAAGGTTTGTCCGAAAGTCTTGAAAAAATCCTAAAATCTGGCTTGAAATTTTCTTGAAAGAGTTATCAAAGGCGTTATGAGTAATAAAATCAGGCATTTATACGAATTCGACGAATTTCGCGTTGACGCAAATCAAAAGTGTTTATGGCACGGCGAGGAACTTGTTTCGCTCACGCCAAAGGCTTTTGACACGCTCGTGGTGTTGTTGGAAAACAAAGGAAGAGTCGTTGATAAAGACACTTTGCTCAATCAAGTTTGGGCAGATACTTTTGTCGAAGAAGCGACGCTGGCTCAAAATATTTCTACGCTCAGAAAAACTTTCGCCTTACAACCAAACGGCAAACAGTTTATCGAAACGATCCCGCGACGGGGTTATCGCTTTGTCGGTGATGTCCGCGAAATTGTTGATGACGAAGAGATTTTTGTGGTCGAAACTCATCGAAAAACCCGCATTGTTTCAAACGAAGAAATTCATAATTCGGCTGAAATTGCCTTGACTCAAACCAAAACTTCGATTACTTCAAAAAATAAACTTTTGATCGGAACGGGCATTTTGGCTTGCCTCGGATTATTGGTTGGAGCTTATTTTGCGATTCGCTATGTCTTTCAACCCAAAAAGATGTCGGACGAGCAGTTTCGTGAATTCCAAATTTCAAAACTGACTTCGAGCGGAAGTATCAATAAAATGGCAATTTCCGGCGATGGCAAATATTTAGCTTTGGTCGAAAAAAGCAAAGGATTGTCTACGCTTTTCTTACGTCAAACGAGCAATGCTAATCAGATCGAAGTCGTTCCGCCAACTCCGAATGATTTTATCGGCGTAACTTTTTCGCCTGATAACGAGTTTATTTACTACGCTGTTTATCAACCTGTCGACGAAAAACAGCAAGTTAAAATGGGCGTTTTATACAAAGTTCCGATTTTGGGCGGAACCCGCACCGAAGTTTTCAAAGACATTGACAGCCCCGTTTCGCTTTCGCCTGATGGGAAAAAATATGCTTTTATCCGCAACATTCCGGCTGAACGCCAAAGTGCCTTGATAGTTTTTGATTGCTCAACTACTGACGCTAAAGAAATCAAACTGACAACGCGCCTTTTACGAAATAGATTTTCGGAACAAGGAGTTTCCTGGTCACCAGACGGAAAAAAGATTGCCAGTGCCGCTGTTAATTCTCAGGACGCGACCAATAAAATGGAAATTATCGTCACCAATGTTGAAACTGGTGAGCAAATTTCCCTGACCAAAGAAAAATGGGATTGGCTTGGACAACTAGCGTGGCTGGCAGACGGAAGCGGAATTGCGGTTACATCTTACGGTGAAAATTCGCCTAATATTACTGATGATATTTGGCTTGTTTCGTATCCCGAAGGTAAATCCCGCCAAGTCACCAACGGCATCAACGGCTTTTTTGGATTGGGAATAACGACTAATTCAAATTCGCTGGCGACCGTCAAATCTGACCGGCTGACGAGTCTTTGGACTGCTCCGAAAGATAAGTTAAATGAAGCCAAAATGGTTCGGAAAAATACGATTGACGGAACGCTTTTCAAACTTGGGTTAGACTGGACACCTGACGGAAAAATTGTCTATTCAACTGCCCAGACAGGCGATGCAGACATTTGGATAATGGATGCGGACGGTAATAACCAAAAACAATTAACTGATAATGAGGCAGCAGATTTTCTGCCAAGAGTTTCAGCGGATGGACGCTACATTGTCTTTGTTTCCAATCGCTTAGGAGCAAAAAATCTGTGGCGGATGAACATTGACGGAACTAATCCGATTCAACTGACCAATTTGCCGAATTCCCTTTCACCCAGTATTTCGCCGGATGGGAATTGGGTTTATTTTTCGGCAATGGATGAGAAAACAAACAAATTAACTTTGTGGAAAGTTTCAATTAACGGCGGCGAACCGACTCAATTTAGTGAATTACCGTCATTTGCCCCGCAAATTTCACCCGACGGAAAATATCTGGCTTGTTTTTATCCCGAAAACGGCGAGCAAAACAATCGAAAATTCAAACTGACTCTACTCTCGCCAACCGATGCCAAAATTATCAAACAGTTTGAAATTTCTCCGCAAAATGTCCCGTTTAATTGGACTGCTGACAGTCAGGCAATTTCATATTTGGACAATTCAAGCGGAATTTCAAACATTTGGCTTCAACCGATTGACGGAAGCAAAGCAAACCAATTAACCAATTCCGAAACGGAAGATATTTCTCTCCATAGTTGGTCAAAAGACGGCAATTTAGTTTTTGTCAAAGAAACGACTAACAACGATATTGTTTTGGTTAATAATGTGGATCGGTAAAAGAAAAGCCATCGCTCAATCAAGAACAATGGCTTTTCATCATTTTACTGCCTTTGATTATCCCAAAAATCCCTTAAAATTCGACGGACTGGTGGAATAATTTGGAAACATTTTGGCCAAATCCTTGCTTCCCATATATTTGTAAGCAACTTCGCCGAAAACGTCGCGGTAATCAGTGGTGACGTTCAAATCGCGTCCTTCAAAGAGTTGACTTGATTTTAGTCCTGCCCAATCGCCATAGACTTTGCCGCCTTTGACTTCGTTGCCGATGACAAAAATTGCATTGGCGTGTCCATGGTCAGTTCCGCGATTACCGTTTTCACGGGCAGTTCTGCCAAATTCAGACATCGTTAAAATTACGACATCATCCATTTTTTGCCCTAAATCAATGGTAAAAGCAGCAATTGCCTGACTGAAATCACGCAGCAAATTAGCCAGTTGTCCGGTTGAACTGCCTTCGTTGACATGCGTATCCCAACCGCCTGCTTCGGCAAATCCCACTTCTAAACCGACTCCGGCTTTAATCAATTGAGCAAATTGTCGCATCGAATTTCCCAAAGCCGACGGTGGATATTGTGCACCGTTTTCAGGTTTGTATTGGGCGGGATTGGCTTTTTTCAAAAAATTGACGGCTTCAAAAGTTTCCTTGCCTGTTTCGCCAAGTGTGTCGTTTTTGTTGGTTACTTGTTGATAAATGCCTTCAAATCCGC
>DAORIL010000201.1:0-9969 GCA_035438525.1 Pyrinomonadaceae bacterium | reverse complement strand
ATTTACGAAATTAAAAAAAATCAGAAAGAAGAAATTCTGCAGCTTCTCGGCAAACCTGATGAAATCACTGAAGCTGTTTGTTGTTATAGCGGACGTGGCGGAACTTCCAAAAATAAAGTTGAATTATGGCTTTATTATATCGAAATTGAAGAAAGTGCGGGTCAAAAGTCTTTATCTCCTAAAGCCTTGAAGATTTATTTTGATTCAAGCGTGAATCCACACATAGGCGAGAGAGATGGCGACCATTCATATTTTCCTATTGTTGGTTATTTAAATCGGTTAGATTGAGAAAATGCAGAAATAAAAAGTAGATATGAATAACCAAATCTGTGCCAAATGCCAAAATTTGTATGAGAAAATCTCTGATTTTGACTCAGGAATTTGTAAATCTTGTCAGGTCAAATCGGAAATAAAGATTTATGAGGCACTACCGACAGTTTTTTCATCTTTTGGAATTATTTTCATCGGAATGTTTCTGCCTTTTTTGATTTTGCCATTGATTAATGGGATGGAAGGTGATTACTACATTATGTCTAAGAAAAAGGGAGTTTTGAGGATTAGTCCTTTTGGATTGCTGATGCTCAATGCTTTCAATATCGTTTTGATAATTACATTCTTTAGACTTTCTGCCCATTTCAAGCAAAAATTTGTTCAGATGAAAGAAAAATATTCTGAACTCCTCGAAAAAGAAATCTGAACTGTGAAAAGTTTATATTGATTCATAAAACTGAAAGGTGTAATTTTGCACAATTTAAATAATCAAAAAAATAATTTATCTTCGCGGCTTTGCTTAATTCCGCTTGGAATTGCAGTGCTTTTTGCAATGTTGATGCTGTTTTTTGCTATTATCTCAACCGAAAAAGCCCGAGAGCATTTTCAAGCTAAAAAGACACAAGGAAATATTCAACAAATGGCTCAAAAAATACGAGAGACTCCCATGATGCCTGTTTTTCCAAATGACAAAACTCTGACACCAACTCCAATTCCAACTCCGACACCGCAAAAATCATTGCTTAAGCAAATGGAATATTACGAAACGGGTTATCTGATTATGGTTGCTCCTTTATTAGTTTTCGGTTTGCAAATGGCCGGTCTGACACTCGGATTTTATCAGCCGAAACTGAAAACTTATCTTAAAATTCCGATGAAGTTGCGAAAAAGTCTTTTTGCGATGCTGACTTCATTCACTTTAACACCTGCTATTTTGATTTTATATATTTGGGCATTAAGAGTTGGGTTGATTGGATAATTAAAACTAGTCATTTAACTAAAAAGAGCTGTTTATATTACTTATTTGAGAATATGAACACTCTTTTTTATTTTTTTATTATAGAAGCGAAAATAATTGACGAATGTTGTAAAATAGACATCTAAAGCAAGTTTGGAAAAATTATGTTGACGAGAGAATTAGAAGAAACATTAAGTTTGGCGGTTGACGAAGCAGTTAAGCGCCGCCACGATTACGTTACCCTCGAGCATTTACTTTTTGCGCTGATTGACGATAAATCAGCACGCGAAGTTTTATACAATTGCGGGGCAAATTTAGAGGAAATTGCCAAAAGTTTGGATGATTATTTCAACGAAGTATTGGAAAAAACACCCGAAGGAATTCAATTAATGCCGGAATTGACCTCGACTTTTCAATCCACGATTCAATATGCTATTTTGCAAGCCGAAGGGAGCGGACAGAAACGGGTTGACGGTGGAAATATCCTCGCTGCGTTGTATCAGGCTGAACAAAGTTATGCTGTCTATCTGTTGCTGCAGCAAGGGATTACGCGACTTGATGTATTAAATTATCTCTCGCACGGAATTTCCAAAATTGATTCGGGCGAGACTATTTCCGAAGGTTTTGATAATGATGAATTGGACGGGCAAACTCAACAACAGCGCAAGAAACCGCTCGAAAGTTTTACCACCGAATTAGTAGCCAAAGCCAAAGAAGGCGGAATTGATCCGATCATCGGACGGGATGAAGAAATCGAACGCACCATTCAAGTTTTGTGCCGCCGAAAGAAAAATAATCCGCTTTATGTGGGCGAACCCGGTGTTGGAAAAACTGCCCTTGCCGAAGGCTTAGCTTTAAAAATCAGCGAAGGAAATGTGCCCGAAGTTTTGAAGGATGCCAAAGTTTTCTCGCTCGATATGGGCGCAGTTTTGGCTGGAACCCGTTATCGCGGCGATTTTGAACAGCGTTTCAAAGCCATCATCAACGACCTTAAAAAAGAAGAAAACGCAATTTTATTCATTGACGAAATTCATACGATTGTCGGCGCAGGCTCTGTTCAAGGCGGTGCACTCGATGCTTCAAATATTTTAAAACCAGCACTGGCTGCCGGTGATTTAAGATGTATTGGATCAACTACTTACAATGAATACAAGTCGGCTTTTGAACGTGATCGAGCCTTAGCAAGACGCTTTCAAAAAATCGAAATCAACGAGCCAACCATCGAAGAAACTTATCAAATTTTGCAAGGCTTAAAACGATTTTACGAAGCGCATCACAACGTCAAATATTCAGATGAATCTCTGCGGACTGCGGCAGAATTAGCCGGAAAATATATCAATGATAGATTTTTGCCCGATAAAGCGATTGATGTCATTGATGAAGTCGGCGCGGCAATGAAACTTTTGCCCGAAGATTCGCGACCAACCGTGGTCACCGTTCAAATGGTCGAAAACACGATTGCACGAATGGCGAAAATCCCGCCGAAAACTGTGGTCGCAGACGAAAAAGACCGCTTAAAAACGCTGCGTGATGATCTTAAATCCGTCATTTTTGGACAGGATGACGCGATTGCCAAAGTGGTGGATGCAATCCAAATTTCCCGCGCCGGACTTGGACATCAAACCAAGCCGGTCGGCTCATTTTTGTTCTCAGGTCCGACCGGAGTTGGAAAAACCGAACTGGCCAAACAATTGGCGGAACAGCTCGGCATCGAATTTTTGCGCTACGATATGAGCGAATATGCCGAACCGCACACGGTTTCGCGCCTGATTGGTGCGCCTCCCGGATATGTCGGCTTTGACCAGGGCGGATTGCTGACCGAAGCGATTATGAAACATCCGCATTCGGTTTTGGTGTTGGACGAAATCGAAAAAGCGCATCCGAATCTTTTCAATTTGCTGTTGCAGGTGATGGATTCTGCCACTTTGACTGATAACAATGGTAAAAAAGCGGATTTTCGCAATGTGATTTTGATTATGACGACCAATGCCGGAGCGAGAGAAATTTCGAGCGGCGGAGTCGGATTCCGTAACCAAGCCGAAACTAAAGGACAAGCCAAAGGCGCAATCGAACGCACTTTTACGCCCGAATTCCGCAATCGTCTGGATGCTTGGGTTCCGTTCCAAGCCTTAGATTTAGACATCATAAAACTTGTGGTGGACAAATTTATCAAAGAATTAAACGGTCAACTTATCGAAAAACGAGTCGTCGTCAAATTAGACGAATCAGCAAAAATTTGGCTGGCGAAAAACGGCTTTGATTCACGTTACGGCGCACGTCCGATGGCTCGCCTGATTCACGAAAAAATCAAACAACCACTCGCACACGAGATTTTGTTTGGTAAATTGGTTGATGGCGGAAGTGTTTTGGTTAGTGAAAAAGATGGTGGATTAGAGTTGAATTTTTAATGTATGAATATTGCAATTTTAGCAATTTTTCGTCATAAATTTTGAGTAAAAATAATAACTGAGATGAATAATTTACAGATTTTTACAGGCGACAGTCTAAAGATTTTACCGACATTAGAAGCCGAATCCGTTCAGTGTTGTGTTACGTCGCCGCCATATTGGGGATTGCGTGATTATGAGCATCCGGCGCAAATCGGGACTGAATCATCACCCGAATTATATGTTGAAAATCTGGTCAAAATATTTCAGGAAGTTCATCGCGTTTTGCGAAAAGACGGAACGGTTTGGCTCAATGTTGGGGATGGATACGCGAGAAATGGCGGAACAGGAACTCATGGACCAAATGCTTCGGTCGGCAATACCAAAAAGCTCATTCAAAAGCGTAATTGCAAAGTTCCAGACTGTTGGGGCTTAAAAGACAGAGATTTAATTGGATTGCCATGGCGGGTTGCCTTTGCCTTACAAATGGATGGCTGGATTTTGAGGTCGAAAATAACTTGGGTCAAAAAAAATGCAATGCCCGAAAGTGTTAAAAATAGACCGACAAACGCCACAGAAGAAGTTTTTATGTTCAGTAAATCACCATTGTATTTTTATGATCCAAATGGAGTGAGAGAAGAAAGTGGTGCAAATCTGCGTAATTATTGGCTCATTGGTCCCGATTCAAGTCGCAACGGACACCCCGCAACTTTTCCGCGAGAACTCGCCCGCCGTTGTATTTTATTAGGTTCGCGTGAAAACGATATTATTTTAGACCCTTTCAGTGGTTCTGGAACTACGGGAGTCGCTGCCAATGAATTGAATCGCCAAGCAATTCTGATTGAATTAAATCCAACTTACGCAGAAACGAGTAAAAAACGAGCGGCAATTATTCAACCCCAATTTTTGTCTCTGGCTGTCACTCCGAATCAGAAACAAGTTTAATTACTATGTCCAGAAAAATCGGCTCAAAACAATTAATCCTTCAATTTTTTCTACAAAATATTGGCAAAGTGCTTGAATCGAAAGACATTCAACAAGCTGGTGGCGGCGCAGTTGAATGGGCGCGTCGGGTTCGTGAACTGCGAAACGAAGACGGCTATCAAATTCTTTACCATAGAGACCGTGCGAATCTGAAACCAAATCAATATCTAATGGAAACAGATAAACGTGTTCCTGCTTTTGCACGCGACATTTCCAAAGAAACTCGTGCATGGGTGCTTGAGAGAAATGGTTATACTTGCCAAATGTGTGGCTTTGCGGCGGGTGATACCGATCCTTTAAATCCGAGTCGAACCGTGCGATTAACAATGGGGCATATAATTGATAAATCGAAAGGTGGTGATGATTCTCCGCAAAATCTACGGGCAGTTTGCACAAACTGTAATGAAGGCTTACAAAATACGGCATTACCAAAACCTGACCAAATTCATTTGCTGGCTCAAATCCGTAGGGCAACCATCAAAGACCAAGAAGCAGTCTTAAATTGGTTACTTCAAAAGTTTGGTTTAGAAGCAAAGAAAAAATGAGATTCGACTAAACTAAAATGAAATCTTTCGGCGAAAAACTCCCAAATACCCAATATTCGCATCGAATCGGAAGCTACGCCGTAATTATTGAAAATGAACGAATTGCAGTTATCAAATCACCTCGTTTGAATGCTTATTTCCTCGTTGGCGGCGGAATTGAAAACGGCGAATCCGAAAAAGAAGCACTACAACGCGAAGCCCTTGAAGAAATTGGTTATAAAATCTCAATTCACGAAAAAATCGGAGTTGCCACCGAATATCTTTACGCCGAGATTGATAAAAAATACATTGCCAAAGAATGTCATTTTTACCTCGCCGAATTAGCCGAAAAAATTAACGAACAAACTGAAAACGAATTGATTTGGATTGGAATTGATGAAATTGGCGAACTTTATCACGAATGTCATCAATGGATTGTCAGACAAGAATTGAAAACCTAATTGAGCAAAATAACAAGTTTGATTCCGTCTATTAATTGTTATGAAAAAAGGTTTTATTCTTTCAATTTTTTTGCTGGTTTCAATGATAAATTTGGTAAATTGCACAGCTCCAAATTCAAACAATAGCCAAAATGCACAGTTGTCACCGAAAACAACTCCGACGACAACTCCAAATCAACAAGTTCCTAAATTGGAAATCAAAACGTCTGAGGCAGAATCTTTAGCACTCAATACGGTTTATAAAGATTTTTTTCCTGCCGATTCCAAATGCCGCAAAAATTACAACGAATTATTTGGTAAAGATGATGGGTTTTATAGCGAAAGTTCGCCCTGCACGATTGATATTGTCTTTAATCGTGACGGAAGTGCGACTAAAACTATTCATCTAGGACGCTGGGACAAAGAATCTAAACAAAAAAAGACAGTAGAAAAAACGGAATTAAAAGCTAAAATTACGGCTGAGCAATTTGATGAATTGGCCAAATCCATCATCGAAACCGATATTTTCCGAAACTGGAATGATAATGTAATGCTTGATGTTGCGAACACTCGAATTAGCGTTAAATCATCGAAAGGCACAAGAACTTTGCTGAGCAATGTTGATTCTAAAACTACTGTCTTCTTAAAGTTAATGGATTCCTTTAAACAACTTGACGGTAAAATGAACTGGGAAAAGGTAAGCTAAAAGGCAAAAGTAAAAAGGCAAAAGGCAAAAATTGAAAATTCAATAGTTTTACCTTTTACCTTTTACCTTTTTAATTTCCGCCAATCGGATCTCCCGGAGGATTCGGCAATGGCGTTGATTGTTTGCGCGGCGCATCGGGTCGGGTCAAAAATCTTTCAATATCATCGATCATTGACCGATTATGCGCGGCGGCATCGCCTGTTGCTACGGCTCGTTTGAGCGTTGCTTGCAGATTGCGTAAAGCCTCAGTCGCAACGGCACGAACCTGGGTTTGTGCATTGGTATTTGCGGCAAGATCCATCAGACGTGAAACCGCTAAATTTTGCACCGAACGCTGCACGGCAGCTTGTTTTACATCATTTCCAACTAATGGTTTCCAGGCTGTTTTAATAAGTGCTTCAACCACTTCGCGAAAATGCGGATTATCTTTATTTCGTGAATTAAAATCGATCAAACGGGCGGCACGACTTGGTTCGAGCAGTCCGCTAATTGTTATATCCGCCGCGATTTCAGCTGCACCGAGTGCGTCAAAGACAGGACTTGTTCGTTTCGGGAAAAATTCCGAACGACCGGAATCATAGCCGTATGCCAGCGGCGGAAGAAGTTTCAAAATATCATCGGAAATCGTCAATTCTGCAGGATTTATTGTTTCCAGAACTGCTTGCAAAGCCTCACGTTGACGTGCCGCCGGAACAATTTCGTTGAATTGTTTAGGGCTGGCTGAACTCGCATTTCTAACGGCATAAGTAAAATAAACTCCGCCGATTGATTTGATTGCTGCTGTTAGTTGATAGCGGTGATGCAGATACAGTGGGAGAAATTTTAATTCTAAATCCGACATCGGTCTGCCGTTTGGTAAATTTTGTAAACCGAATTGATTCAAGCCGATACGGCGGATTTGCATTGTTGTTTTGAGCATTGCAATTGGATCGCTTCCATTATCCCAAAGGTTTGAAAGTGGATGCGCCGCGCTTGGTGGTCGTGTGTCCGAATCGGAAATGAACAGCATTCCTTTGGTAACACCATCCTGCACAATTTTTTCGAGTTCCGCATCTTCATTTGATGTGAATTGTGAATAAGCATAGCGAACTTGAAACTTATCAAATTCACCGATTCCAACTGCATAAGCATTTGAAAAATCAAGTTTTCCGTCTTTTATTTGAATCAATGGTGCAGGATAATCCATCACCGAAGCCCGTCCGTAAGTGCTGGCGGCAAAATTATGTGTAAATCCAAGCGTGTGACCGACTTCGTGCGCGGAAAGCTGACGGATTCTCGCCAAAGACATGGCATTAGCATCCGCATTTGATTCAACTAAATAATCAACATCCGGAAACATAGCCATTCCGCAGGCATTATCGGCATATTGCGGAATAACTCCGGTTCCGATCAAATAATCTTGGCGGGCGCGTTGGGAATCAAGCGTGACAACTCCTTTGATGATTTCACCTGTTCTCGGATCAGAAACGCTGCTCCCATAAGCCCAACCCCGAGTCGAGCGATGCACCCAATTGATGACGTTATAGCGAATGTCCATCGGATCGGCCTCCGGCGGTAAGACTTTAACCTGAAATCCATTCTTGAATCCGGCAGCTTCAAAGGCTTGATTCCACCAGCTTGCGCCTAAAACTAAAGCGTCTTGAATTTCTTTCGGCGCCCCGTTGTCAACATAATAAATAATCGGTTTAACGGGTTCGGACATTGCGGCATTCGGATCTTTTTTCTCAATTCGATGGCGGATTATCCAGCGTTTTTCGAGGTCTTCGTTGATATTGGTCGAGTAATCGTAAAAACTGATCGGAATCGAACCGGTGCGCGGGTCAAATTTTCGCGGATGGTAATTATTGTCGGGTAATTCCACAAAAGAATGCCGTTCGCGGACTGTGACCGCATCAGCACTTGGTGCGGTTTGACCGATTAAACGTCCGGTTCTGCCCCGCGCAGTAAGCGTAATTGTTGTTTCGACTTCGGTATTTTTCGGAAAACCTTTAGTATTCGGCAAATACAATGCACTGCGGCTTTCGTCCATTGCATATGCACCTTGTTCAGTGCGGGCGAGAGTGTCGGCGACTCCGTGAGCATCACGGATAATAAAATTCGTCGCATCAACTAAAACTTTATCGCCTTCGCTAGCTTCGATTCTAAATCCCCAAATTACCGATTTGGCAAAAGATTCTTCGACCGACCGCTTTTCCGCCGCATTATTTCCCATTGCCCGAAAATCGTAATTTGGCTGAACCAATAAAATCTTATTTCCGGCACGCTCAAAATAGACGACTTTGGTTGAACCAAGTTGTCCCCGGTCAAGCCCGATCGGATTTGACCCAACGCCTGTCGGAAGAGAGATTTGATATAGAAATTCTTGATTAAAGCGCGAAATCTCTAAATAAATTTTGCCGTCCTCATTGTTGTAATAAAGGGGTTGGAATCCGTCAATTTTAGTTA
The DNA here is from genome assembly GCA_035438525.1 of Pyrinomonadaceae bacterium. Taxonomy (GTDB): domain Bacteria; phylum Acidobacteriota; class Blastocatellia; order Pyrinomonadales; family Pyrinomonadaceae; genus JAIBCC01. Next base: position 1,255 of record DAORIL010000201.1, on the reverse strand, counting down.
GCTTTGCAGTTACATCAGCAATAGTTTTCTTGGTTTGCGGTTTATCCTGGGCAATAATTGAAATTAACGAAAATGCCAGCAACAGCATTAGGGATAGAATTCGGTTCATATTTTTGTAAAATTTGCGATAGTTTTTTAAAGAGAACTTAACATTTCTAAAATCCAAAGGCAATTGGAAATTTACTTTAAATAGAGCTCAGAATCTTTTATTCCGCCAATCATTCTTGACGCTAATTTATTATTTTAGTAGGATTTAAGCGATTCTAAGAATTAGCCAGATCTTCTTTGTTTAAGAAGGTATTTTTTGGTTTATTATGTGCCCCCCAAAAATTCTCGGCATAATAATTTTGAGTGTTCTCTTTCATTGGCAAACATTTGCTGATGAAATCTATCAAACTGCTCAAAAAGATACTTTTCTAAATAAGATTTTTACAACTAAAGACGGACTTCCTCAAAACACTCCAACCTCAATAATTCAAACAAAAGATGGTTATTTATGGATTGCTACCTTTGGCGGATTAGCGCGGTTTGATGGTGTAAAATTTACCATTTTTACCACCAGTAACACTCCTGAATTAATCAATAATCGAATTACTGCCTTATATGAAGATCGCAACAACATAATATGGATTGGCACCGAAGATGGTGACATTATGAATTATCAGAATGGAGTCTTTTCACTCATCAAAAAAAGTGTAGGAACTCCGGTTGATAATACGATTGTTTCATTTTACCTTGACCAAAATAATACTCTTTGGATAGGAACGGTCAATGAATTAAGAACCTATAATACAGAGACCAAACAATTTTCCTCTTTTTCGCCGGAAACCATTCTGAAAAGACCACTTAAGACAAAAGATAATTTTCATGTCAATAAGTTCGTTATGGATGCGGAGGGGAATTTGTGGATGACTTCTAATGGCGGACTGATTCGTTTTCGTGATGGGAAATTTACCAATTTTAGGACTGATGATGGCTTACCCGACGATAATATTAACGAAATCGCCGTTAATCCAAACGGAGGTGTGTGGATTTCAACTAACAAAATAGTTGGACTTTATCAGAATGGTGTTTTTACCCAAATAGCAAAAATAGACTATGAAGGAGACTTCGCCTTATTTTCTGCGTTTGCGGTTAATAATGAACATCATCTTTTCTTTGCTTCTCGAAAATTGCTCTATGAAGTTTCAGATAATAATGTCCTAGCTAAATATGACTTAACTGATGTTGCAACTGATGGAATCAGACCATTGTT
>DAORIL010000200.1:0-9977 GCA_035438525.1 Pyrinomonadaceae bacterium | reverse complement strand
AATTAGGTTCGGGAATAGCGGCAAGCAATTCTCTCGTATATGGATGGCGAGGTTCGGTGGTGATCTGTTCACTTGTTCCGATTTCTACTAACTTGCCTAAATACATAACTCCGATGCGATTGCTCATAAAAGCGGTCACAGCAATATTGTGGGAAATGAAAAGATAAGATAAGCCAAGGTCATCCTGTAAATCCCGGAGTAGATTCAAGATTTGAGCCTGAACCGAAACATCCAAAGATGAAACCGGCTCATCACAAATAATTAATTTCGGGTTAAGTGCCAATGCCCGCGCAATCCCTATTCGTTGTTGTTGTCCACCGGAAAATTCAGTTGGAAAACGATGTCGGTCTTCGCCTGAAAGTCCAACTTTTTCCAACAATTCATTAATAAATTTAGTTCGTTCTGCAACTTTTCCAATTTGATGGATCTCAAATGGCTCACTGATTATTTGTTCAATGGTCAGCCTTGGATTAAGTGAGGCAAAAGGATCCTGAAAAATCATTTGAATTTGTTTTCGAATCGGTTTCAAAAACTTCTCATCAGCCCTTGTAATATCTTTTCCATCAAACAAAATCTGCCCGCCGTCTGCTTCGTAAAGTCGCATAATGGTCAATCCCAGGGTTGATTTTCCGCAGCCAGATTCCCCGACAAGTCCGAGGGTTTCGCCTTTAGAAATTTCCAGACTGACTTGATTAACCGCAACATTCTCTGTTTTTGTCGTGCCGAAAAAACCGCGCCTGGCAGTGAATGTTTTAGTTAATTCAATTGTTTGCAAAATTGTTTCAGACATTATTTGATTTTGCTGGTTTTAAGCTGAATTAATCACAGTTACTTCAGTTTTGATTGGCTGATTAGAATTTTTCAGTTTTTGGAATGGCAGGATTTCCATTTGAATAGTTTCCTGAGCCACAAAACATGCTACTAAATGATCCGGAAATATTTCCTCTAAAATTGGAGTTTTGGTTTTACAGTTTTTGACAGCAGATTTACAACGCGGATAAAATGAACATCCAAATGAATCTTTAGCCTGACGGGGCGGGGCGCCTTCGATTGTTGGTAATCTTTTCCCACGAAAACCAAGTTTTGGAATTGAAGAGATAAGTGCTTTTGTATATGGATGTTGGGGACGTTCAAAAATATCTTTAACAGAGGCAATTTCGACGATTTTTCCCGCATACATCACGGCAACTTTATCAGCCAGCTGCGCAATTACGCCCAAATCATGAGTGATAATGATGACCGACATTCCCAACTCATTTTTGAATTTTTGAAGAAGGTTTAGAATTTGTGCCTGAATCGTCACGTCGAGCGCAGTAGTTGGTTCATCCGCAATTAACAATTTCGGTTCACCGGCAACTGCCATCGCGATCATCACCCGCTGACGCATTCCGCCTGAAAATTCGTGAGGGTAATCATTAATTCTTGAACTGGCAATTCCAACTTTTTTAAGTAACTCGATCGTTTTTAATTTAGCCTCTTTTTTTGAAAACCCGCCGTGGACGCGCAAAGTTTCAGAAATTTGAAAACCAATTGTCAAAACCGGATTGAGCGAGGTCATCGGATCTTGAAAAATCATGGCAATTTGTTTTCCCAAAACCCTTTCAAGTTCCTTATCAGTTAGTTTTAAAAGGTCAATTTGTTCATCCCCATTGTGTAAAATAACCTTTCCGTTCGTTATTTCGCCCGGCGATTGAATCAATCTCATTATTGAAAGTGAGGTAACTGATTTTCCGCAACCTGATTCGCCGACCAATCCTAAAACTTCACCCTCCGCAATCGAAAACGAAACGCCATCAACAGCCGGAATTATTTGTTTTCCAAGCTTAAACTGCGTTTTTAAGTTTTCTACTTCAAGCAAAATCATAAATTAGTGATAGGTAATAAGTTGGGGAAACATTATTTTCCTTAACTTTCAATTTTTCATTTTTAACTTTCCCGCCATTCGTCGACGTCATTTCGGATATACATTTGAAACCTGGCTATATCCAGGTAACGAAAAACAACATTTCCTTTATTATTTGGTTTAAACCCGGTTAAATATGGATACCAAACCTGATGAGTTACTTGATGTGTCAGGAACAATCCACCCACATCTTCGACCAAAATTCTTTCGGCTTGGCTGTATAACTCCATTCTTTTCGATTCAACAATTTCTTTTCCTGCAAGGGTAACCAAATCGTCAAACTGGGTGTTTTTCCAGGGATGGCGTGGCGAACCGTTTTCGCTTGAACTGCGCCAAAGTCTGGTCAGCATATTTGCCGGATCGAGATAATCGTATTCATACTGACCCCGATAAAGGGGCATTTCGTGTCGGGCTCGTTTTGCTCCCCAAACTGCACCTTCTAAAATTTGCAAATTGACCGTAATGTTCAAATATCTTTCCCATTGGTCTTTGACGTATTCCAAAACAACATCTCGTCCGCTTGAGACCAAGGGCAAAACGAGTTGATTTCCGTTTGCATCTTTACCGTCTGGGAAACCGGCTTCGGTGAGCAGAGAACGAGCTTTTTCGACGTTAAAATCTTGAATTACTTTTAATTCGGAATTGAAAGCAGGAAAATCCGGCGGCAGCATTGAAAATGCAGGAATTTTGGTCTTCAACATCACTTTTTCGCAAAATGGGGTGCGATCAATTGCCTGTGAAAGTGCCTGACGTAATTTCAAATTATCAAAAGGGGGACGCAAAGTATCAAACGATAAATATTCGGTCTGAAAATTGTTATAAGAATGGAGAAATTGGCTCAATTCATCGTCGTTAGTAACTTGAGCAAGTTCCTGGGGCTGCAAATTGGGTATATAATCAATTTCTTTGTTGAGCCACGAATTGAACCAGCCAACCGAGGGCGCGCCGACGAGCTGGATCAATCTTTGAATGCCGGTTTTATGATCCCCGTTATAAAAAGGATTTGTATCCCATTCGAGTTGTTGATTATGCTCCCAACTTAAAAGCCGCATCGGACCGGAGGAAACAAAATTTTCTGCTGAGTCGGCCCAATGTTCGGGATTTTGCTCAGCTTTGTGGCGGGGGACGGGAACTGCCGCCATATATGCCATCATTGCCGGAAGATGGGGAATTGCCCCGTTCTCACCGTAAATTCTGACGGTTCTTTCGTCAATTGCTACTACCCCAATTTCTTCAGAGCTTCCTTTTCCTTCTTTGTATTTTTGAATTCCTTTGATGTCGTAATAAAACCAAGTCCAGGCATTATCGAGTTTTGGCGAAGCTAAATGCCGAAAAGTGAAAACCCAATCATCCGCCGTGATCGGAACCCCGTCGCTCCAACGGGCATTTTTACGAATGACAAAGTCCCAATATTCGAGATTTTTCCCCGATAGCCAGGATTCCGCCATTGCCGGAACAAGGTTTTGATTTTCATCTCGCCGAAGCAGTGGTTCACCGCCCCAATTTATCGCCACGCCGGCGCCATAGATGTCACGAGCAATGTCCAGATGACGCGGTTCTGCAGCAGATTCGTATAAAATCTGTTTTTCCAAAGGTGCGGCATCCACTGGCAAAATTCGTCCTTGCGGAGTGACTATTGGTGTTTTTGGTTGATTAAGTTTAGGACTGGCTGAAGACTTCGTTAAAGTTTTGCTACATCCAATCAGAGCGTTTCCTGCAATCGCCGCACCGCTGAATCTTAACAATTCTCTGCGGGTGATTTTTTTCACTGTATGTTTATTATAACATTTAATTTCAAAAAACTGGGATTAATTTTCAGGGTCAGTTTATTTATGCAGTTTTATCGAGTCAAAAAAAATCGGATTTAGAAGATTGCGGGGAAAAACGCTTTAAAGGAAAACAGAGAAAATTTCGTGTCTTTTCGTATCTTTTCGTATCTTTCCTCGGCAATCTCATTTTTTTAATCCAGAGTATCTTTTTTTTCTGGCAAATCTATTATTTGACAGGCAAATGCTCATTCAAATATTTTGTTAGCATCGTATATAAATGGCGCGTCGTATTTTCGCCTTCAAAAATTCCGTGCGAGCGATTCGGATAAGCCATCATCGTAAACTGTTTATTTTCCTTGATTAGTTCATTTATCAAAGTTTCCGTTCCCTGATAATGGACGTTATCATCGCCTGTTCCGTGGACGATTAACAAATCCCCGGTTAAATTTTTGGCGAAAGAGATCGGTGAGCCTTGTTTGTAGTCTTCCGAGTTGGCATCGGGTAAACCCATATAACGTTCTTGATAGATAGTATCGTAAAAACACATTTTTGGAACGGGAGCGACTGACATCCCCATTTTATAAACATCTGGATACCGAAAAATTGCGTTCAGCGTTGAAGATCCGCCGCCGCTCCAACCCCAGATTCCAACACGTTTGGCATCAATGAAAGAATATTTGGCAATCATCGCTTTGACCGCGTTGGCTTGGTCTTGGGACGAAAGAATCCCGATTTTGCGGTAAATACTTTTGCGCCACGCCCGACCTTTTGGGGCAGGAGTTCCGCGATTATCAATGCTTGCTATGATATAACCTTGTTGAGCTAACATTGAGTGCCATAAATAATTTGTGCCACCCCATGAATCCATCACAGTTTGCGAGGCCGGTTCGCCATAAACGTGAAAAAGTATCGGATATTTTTTGTTTGTGTCAAAATCCGGCGGTTTGATCATATATCCGTCGAGGGTTACGCCATCGCCAATGTCAATTTTGAAAAATTCTTGCGGACCTTTTTTAATAGCGTCAATTTTAGCCTGAAGGGAAATATTATCAACCATCATTTTGACCAGGGTTTTATTGGCAACGTCAACTAATTCGTATTGGGGAGCTTTGCCAAAAGCTGAGTAGGTATGAAAAGCCCAACGGCTGTTTGGTGAGATATTATAGGAATTCACACCATTTTGTGATTCTGGCGTAATTTTTTCAATAGTTCCGCTGCCCTCCAATTTGGTGCGGAAAAGATAACGTTGAGTTGCATTTTCGGGAGAAGCGATGAAATAAAGCCATCCATTTGCTTCATCAACGGATTGAATACTGACGACATCAAAATTTCCAACAGTAATTAATTTGATATTTAGACCATCACGGGAAACTTTATAAACATGCTGCCAACCATCACGCTCGCTCATCCAAAGGAAACTTTTTCCGCCTTCCAACCAGAGCATTTTTTGAATTTCGACATCAACCCAAGCTTCATCTTTTTCGGTCAAAATGGTTTTTACATTTCCCGTTTTAGCATCGGCAATCATCAATTGATTAGTATTTTGCAAACGATTGAGATGTTGCAAAATAAGCTCGTTTGAATTATCGGTCCAATCCATCATGGCAATGTAATTGTTTCGCAAATCACCCGGCGTATTTATCCATTTAGTAGTTCCGCCATTTGCACTTACAACACCAATTCTGACTGCGGCATTTGTTGTTCCAGCTTTTGGATAAGGAATATAAGTTAATTTTGGATAAAGCTCATCAGTGTTATTAATCAAAATAAAATCTTTAATACCTGAAGAATCCATTTGCCAGTAGGCTATCGATTGATTGTCAGGACTCCATCGCCAGCAATCTCTAAGTCCAAGTTCTTCTTCGTTGACCCAATCTGAGGTTCCGTTTATTAAGGTCTTTGAACCGTCTGAGGTTAATTGAGTAATTTTTCCGTCAGCTAAATTCTCAGCATACAAATTATTTTCCCGAACGTAACCAACCTTTTTTCCATCAGGCGAAAATTTAGCAAACATTAAAGTTGAAGGTTTGGCTTCACCCCCAATTTTTTGCAATTTTCCGTTCACCAAATTCAAAACCCAGTAATCGCCTAAAGTATTTAACCTCCAAACCCTTTTGGTGTTAGTAAAGATCAGCATTTGTTGATTATCGGATGACCATTCGTAACCGCTGATCCGTAATGGAGTAGAGTCATTTGTTGGAATTAACTTTTCAGCGGGAATCAAAACGGTTCTCGTGTTTTTTTCAACATCATAACTAACTAGATCAGTTCCGCCCTTTACAGTTACCGAGGGTTCGATTTTGGTATAAGCATTTCCGGATTTAAGCCAACGGAATCCGCCGACACCCTGGGGGGAAAAGTCATTTGAATTAAAAATCCGGTCAATAGTTAAAAGAGAGGGATTTGGGGATTGCGTAAAAGCAAAAACTGAAATGGACAGAATGAAAAGGGAAATTAATAAAAATTTACAGTAATTTTGACGAAACATATTTAACTCCAAAAATGCGGCCACGAAATTTGGTTTTGAATTGAAAAAGGCTTTGAAAAATTTATTGTAACCTGCTTTTTGATGCACTGGCAATTGTTCGTCAAAAATCTGAATACCTTAAAGTTTTGGTTTTTGAACCATATCAAAAAGGCAATCACCTCAAAAAAAAGATTTCTTGATTTGGATTTATTTTAGTTATTTGAACAGCTAACCCTCCTCAAGTTGAATTCCAATCGGACAAATTGGAGGTTTCCGAAAAGTCCAGGATAAACAACCATCAGCTTCAAACTCAGGAATTTGCGGTTCAACTTCCAAAGGAGAAAGGTGGATCAGAAAATTTAAAAATGGTTTGTCTTCCCAACCATCAACTATCCATTTGGGAGGGTTTTCGTTGGGGCGGGTGCGTTTAAAATAATCAATTGGTTTTTCAAATGGTAAATCAGTTTCTTTTCCAAAACATTGGTGAAACAAACGTTTATCTTCAATTCTCATCCAACCGCCCGCCAAATCTCCCGGAGGATAACCGTAAACATCTACTTGATAAATCCCTTTCGGAACTTGGACAAAACAGCCTAATTCATAATTTCCGTCATTTTCACAAATTCCAAAATCTTCCATATAATCTTCCAAATCTTCGTCACAAACGCCGGAAACGACCATTTCACCTGATTCCAAATTTAACTTCCAGGATATTTTAGAAGTCCATTCTGATTTCTCAGCATCAGTTAAATCTCCAATGACAAACCGGACGCTGTAACCATCATCCTGATACAACTCCATGGACATAATTGCGCCTTTTAAAGTCAAATCTTTCAAACCATCACGACCGCCAAAAAATTCGGTCAGTTCGCCGAAAGGGAATCCGTCCAACTTTTTATCGGCGATATACAATAAGCAGCCCGCTTCTTGAATACTGAAATCAATTCGTTTTTCTTTCATTTTCTAATAAACCTCAAAAGTTCTTAAATAAATAACCGGAGTTTTGCCAGAAATCAGACGCTCAAATTTTAACAAAATTTCTTTTTCCGAATCAAAATTCCATTCTGTTTCAACGTAACTTTTCGATTTGGGTTCAGCTCTGATCGCGTCAATCAATCTAAATCCTTCTGTATCAGCTAATTCAAATTCAATTTCAGTTCTTTCAAAATTTGATTTAACCACTGAGCTAATATCGAAAGTAAAATAAAAACTCTGGCGGCGTTTTCCGGATGCACGAATCTTTTTACATTTTCCCCACATCCAAACCTGTTCATAAAGAATCCCTGCTTTTTGAAAAACTTCAAAAATTCGGGGGTCGGGGCGTGGGTCAAAGGCTATATTCTTTGGAGCTAACGGGGGATAATCAAGTTCGAGAATGATTTTGGGAAAATCGCCTTGTAAATTTGAAACATCAACTGCCACCCCTCTAAAGGTAGTTGAAGTAAATCCTTTCCAAAATGCACCGACGTAAATTGGTTCATTTCCGACAAAGACCACAAATGGTCTTCCGTTTTCCGTAACTGAAAGCTTTTTTAATCGTTCGGCGGCCGTAAAATTAATAATAATTTCGTGGGTATCTTTTAGATAAGTCCAAATATCCCCTGAAGTTAGAAACGGGTCCCCAAACGGTTTGATTTTTTTGAGGTCAAGGTTGGAAAGCTGCTCGGATTTAATTTTTGAAGGGAGCAAAAACAACTTAAATTCTTTTTTGTCCTGAGCAAAAGTCATTGAATAACCTAGTAAAAATATAAAAATCAGTGATTTCATACACTATAACGAACTAAATTTGAGAACGATTAATTTTAGAAAAGTTGCGAATTATTTTATTAGAGTATGGAAACAATTGTTGCTGAGCAATTTTAGATTGGCAAAAAAGATTGTTAGAATCAAATTAAGTTTCAAAGTTTGCAATTAGTTTAAGATTTACCAAATGCTGAAATACCTGACAGTTGACATCACGCCATTGAGAGTTTCGCGTGATTATCGGTTGCTCTTTTTTGGGCAACTGATTTCTTTTTTTGGGACGATGATGTCGTTTGTCGCGATGAACTGGCAAATGTTTGAGCTAACTCAATCAAGCGCAATGGTTGGTTATATCGCACTTGCCGAATTCTTCCCAATGTTCTTTTTAGCCTTTGTTGGCGGAGCGATTGCCGACGCATTTGATAAACGCAAAATTTTACGGCTAACTGAGATCGGACAAACTTTAACCACTGCAATTTTGTTAATAAATGCACTTTTGCCTACTCCGCAGGTTTGGTTGATTTTTGTTATTGCTGCACTTCACGCTGGTTTTGCCGCCTTGCAGCGTCCGGCTTTTGAGTCATTTATCCAAAAAGTGGTGCCAAAAGAACAAATGACAGCAGTAATGGCTTTGAATTCAATGCGTTGGAGCATTGGTGCCATTATCAGTCCGGCAATTGCAGGCGTTATCACCACAAGCTTCGGTGTTTCAATCGCTTATGGAATTGATTTGATTTCTTTTGCCGGAACTCTGATCGCGGTTTTTATGCTCAATTATGTTCCTTCACCCGAAAATGCTGATAAACCGAGTTTGAAAAGTATTTTTGAGGCATGGAAATATGGTTTAACCCGCCAATATCTTTTGGGAACATATTTGATTGATATAATGGCAATGTTTTTTGCCTTTCCCCAAGCCTTATATCCCGCCCTTGCTACTACCTACGGAAAACAATATGTTGGATTTTTTCCGGCATCGATTGCGGTTGGCGCATTAGCTGCAAGTCTTACTTCAGGTTGGACAAAATTTATCCACCGTCACGGATTGATGATAACCATCGTAGCTATTCTTTGGGGAGTCGCCATTATGTTTTTTGGCTTTGCAACTAATCTTTGGGTGGCTTTATTTTTTCTGATGTTAGCAGGATTTTTTGATATGTTAAGCGGGATTTTTCGCGGTGCGGTTTGGAATCAAACCATCCCAAATTATTTACGGGGTAGAATGGCAAGTATCGAAATGATCAGTTATTTGACCGGACCTTATCTGGGCAGTGCAAAAATGGGAATTGTTGCCGAAAAATATAATATTCCGACTGCGCTGATTTCGGGTGGAATTTTATGTGTTGTCGCAATAATTATTACGGCTATTTTCTTACCTAAATTTTTGAAATATGATGGTAGAGATGGAATTAAACAAAGGGAATACGAAGAAAAATTAAGAGAATCGGGGTTTGTTAAAGGATAAATTATGCCAATTATAAAAAAAAGAGAAATTGAACAACTCGAACAAATGAACGGTGAAGAATTGGAAAAATATTTTACCTCACTACCATTTACAAAAGAACAGATCGAAGCCTTATTTGAATATATTGAGGATGAACTTTATGAAGTAGATTGTGATCATACCTCGCGTTTTGCACTTCAGTTTATGATGAAAAATAATTTGCCATTTCCAAAGATCATCGCGTGGCTCAACGCAAACGGCGGTTATTGTGATTGTAAAATTATGGAAAATATCGAAAAGGAGTGGCGGAAGGCTTTTCCAGAGGATGAATAAAAATATTTCAGCAATAATGACTTTTAAAATGCTTGAAATTTAAATACTATTTTCGACTTTTTTCATACTCGAGAGAGATTGATTGTCATTTAAAAATTTATTCTTAAATTCATTGTGCCGCTTTTGTGCTTTTTGCAAAATATTATCAAAATCCTTATCTTTTCTAATATTATCCAGCAAGGGATCGGTTTTGAAATATGGATAACAAAAGAATCCTTTGTCTATGCTCAAGTTAAACATTTCCAACGCCTCTTTAGGTCGTTTTAATTCTGAATAGGCTTGGGCTAATTTATAAATCATTTCGCCATCATTAACTTGGTT